>CAJKDU010000025.1 GCA_905198745.1 uncultured Prevotella sp.
CGACAAGCCCATTGGCAGAATTAAGTATGCACTAAATTAATTCCGCCAACAGGTAGTACCATATCATAATCAAGATTCTATTGCCGGTGGCGTCATATTCCCATTGGATATGAGTAAGGAGAGAAATGTGTGGAGCAAAGATGCTTTGCTTGCCGTTCCCACTAAGCTTGACGCCGCTTATCTTAACCAAGTTATGGTAAGTACGGTGTCAGAATTCAATTCATCAGAGCTGCTGCAACAAGTCCGTGGATAGATCCACATGGGAAAGCGATACCTATAGGATAACGTTGTCGTTTCTATCTGAAGATGAGATCTTCTTAAGGTTCTTTACTACGAAAAAGTCTATACCAATCGTATATATATCTGAAAGAACCTTTGGAAGAAAGTACGGAATTTAATAAAAGACCATTATATGACAATAGGTTTAGTATAACCGATAGAGTACGAATGGTTGGTAATTTGTGTATAAAGAGTGTGAGATTGGCCGATTTGTCATTATAAACTAAAAACGGAACCTTGTATAACGTACAAGATTCTGTTTTATATGATAACAGAGGGTGAGTTTTTATTTTGTCTTTTCCAATATCCAATCGCACACTTTGCGGAGCATATCCTCGGAAATAGGCTCCTTGATGGTGGCATATTCTGCGGGCAACCCTGTCTGGCAGGGCAGGAAGAGATGGTTGAGCCCTTTCATTTCAATGGTTGTCACATCGGCATCCTTGGGCATCAGCCGTTGCCAGTTGGCAAGGTTCGTCCGGGCGTTCACCATCTTGTCCTTGTCGCCGTTGAGCGCAAGCAGTGGAATGTGGACGTCTTTCAGGTAGTCGGCAGGATTGTAGCGCACGTGGAAACGATACCAGCGGCCGGTGGCTTGCAGCTTGTACATGTAGATGGGGAAGCGGAAATGGTCGAACTTCACACCCAGTGTGCTGAAATAGATGCTGTCCATGGCATGCCACTTGTCGTAGGCCTCCTGCAACTTCATGTCCAGACTGTCGCTGTCGGCATACTTGTATGCCACACGGAATATCAGTTCATCCACCGTGTTGTAGCGCTTCACGTCGTAGTCGGGCAGGTTGTAGGCTGCCACTTGACTCTCGTTCTGCTCTATCAGGGCGTGCAGTCCGTCTGTGCAAAGACCCGCAAGGCTCACCAGGAATTTCACGTCTTTGGAGCGTGAGGCTGCAATCGACATGGCGGCACCGCCTTCACTGTGCCCGATAAAGCCTATGCGGTTGGGATCTATGTCCTTTCGCTTTTTCAGTGCATTGAGGGCTGCAAGACCATCTTTGGCGAAGTCTTCTGTGGTCGCAGTCTCGTAGACGCCGGTCGATTTGCCGGTTCCCCTGTCGTCGAAGCGCAGCACGGCGATGCCGCGGTTGCTCAGATAGTCGGCAATGTCGGCAAACATCTTGTGGCCCGCCATGGTGCCGTCGCGGTCTTGCTTTCCCGTGCCCGACAGGATAATCGCCACGGGGGCACGCTTTACGTCACGGGGCACGGTGAGCGTGGCACCGAAGGTTACGGTGTCGTTCTTGAAGGTGAGCTCTTTGGAAAGATAGTTGCCTGCCAGTGCACTGCCGGCGGCAACCATTGTGAAGAGAGAGAAAAGAATGCGTTTCATATCTGCTGTTTAGAATTTCTTGGCTTGTTCCACCATTTCTATCATTTCGTCTTTCAGGGCAGAAGGACTGCCCTTGTAGCCTATGGCGACAAAGCGCACGTTGCCTTTGGCGTCGACTACCACCTTCATTGGGATGCCCGACACGGTGAACATCTTCATCACCTTGTCAGACAGCAGGTTGTTGGTCTTGGCACCCTTTGCCTTGTCGTCGAACACAAGGTGTATGTTCAGTCCCTTTTCCTTGAGGTAAGCCTTGGCTTTCTCCTTGTAGTTGGGAATGAACTCCTGGGTGTCGATGAAGAGAAACTCCACGTTCTTGTCGTTCTTGTAGTGGTCGGCGGCAGCCTGCATGCCTGGCAACGATGCCTTGCAGGGATGACACCAGTTGGCCCAGAAGTCGAGCACGTAGACCTTGCCCTTCAGTTGCTTTGAACTGATGGTCTTGCCATTGGCGTCGGTCAATGTCCATTCGGGCATCACACCCTTGCGCTTGTATTCCTCTACGTCCTTCTGAATGGCTGATTTCTCGGCAGGGTTCTTCAACTTCTCCACATAGGTGTCAAAGCCGTTGGCGTTGCCGTGTTCTTGCATATATAGCTCGCGGAGCATCTGTGTTTGCAGGTCGGACACCTGGTTGTTGTAGAAACTCTTTTCCAACAGAGCCTTCAGTTCCTTGGTGTTGCCCGTGGCTTTGAGCAGTTCCGCCATGTTGTCGTTGATTTCTGCACGCTTGTACTGTGCCGGCTGCTGGGCAAGTCGTGCATATTCCAATGCCTTGGCGGTATTGCCGGTGCCCTTGAGTATTTCCGAGTAGGTCTCTGCTACAAATCCGTTGATGCTCTGTTCTGCCTGTGCAGCCCATTCTGATTCCGACAGATAGGCCATTGATTCAGGCTTTACCTGCTTGAGGGCAAGCATCCGGTCTACCAGTTTGTCGGCAAAAGGCAGCAGTTGTGCATCGGTCTTTTCCTTGCGGAGATGAGGCACGTCTACCAATTTATAGAAGATGGTGTTGCATCCCATGAACGACAACTTGTCCAGGTAAGGGTCTTGTGCCATGTCCTTGCCCTTCATATAGTTGAATATCATCATCGTGGTGTACACGTTGTCGTAGCTCTGTCCGTAGCGTTGCAGGTAGGCATTGCGTTCGGGCGTATACGGAAATGCCTGGAGGAAGTCGGTGAAGTGTTTCTTGATTTCCGCCTGGTTGCGGTAGTCATACTTCTCGTCATACTTGTTCTTCATGGCCAGTAAGCCCTTGGGATATTTCTTCAGAATGGTGGCTTTCAGAGCTTCGGCGGCAGTTTGGTCGTCGCCCACAATGGCAAGGGCACTCATCAGCGCCTCTTCAGTGCCCTGCTTCTGCAGGTAAGCCACGGCGTTCTTGATGCGTGTCTCTGAGCCGTCTATCTTGGCGGCACGTGCAGACCGGGCAAACAGTGGTGCATAGTAGACGGAAGAAGAGGGATTATAGGAAATCTCGTTGTTCACCCAATAGTACACGATAGTGTCGCTCACTTCCTTGGTCTTCGTGAAGTCGATGTAGCCGGGAATGTTTCTGCCGTACTTCTCCGACCTGATCAAGCCCCATGCGGCATAGCCACCTGGCCATGGACGTCCGTCTTTTTTGTTGATCATCGTGCCGAAAGTCTGGCCTCCGTTGTTGTCTACAATGGAGTCGCACACGAATTTGAAAGCCATGAAGCCGGTCTGCGGAGCCGGTGTGAACGTGCCTTTCCACACATTGCCCTCGTTCTTCACGCAGATATCGTGGCCCACCCACCGGTTGTTCTCATAGGTGTAGGCCACGCCTTTGATGGTCTGGTTGCCGGTCATTGATGGGAGAGGCGTGTAGATGAGTGTGACAGGTTCACCGGCTTGGGGATATTGAGGGCTGAAAGTAAGCCGGCTACCCTCTTGTGCCGTTGCCTTGAAGGCAACGGACAAGAGGAGTGAGAGAAATAAATGCTTGAGTTTCATTGTATGTTTGAAAATAGATTTATTCAGGGTTGGCTTCCAGTTCCGGGTTCAGCACACGCTGATAGGCAGGAATCTGGATGACGTAGCGGTTGCTGCCGGGTGCGAGCGTGTAGGTCTCGCCGCCCCATTGCCGAGTGATGGTCTTGGCAAAACGAGGGTCGTTCTGCAGGCGGCGCAGGTCATACCAGCGCAGGTTGCGGCAGAAGAACTCACGATGACGCTCGTCGATAACCTTTTTCAGTGCATCGTCGGCATCCGTGGCTGTTTCCTCCGTGTAGTCCTCGGCGGCAAATCGCTTCACGCGAAGTTTGTTCACCCACTGCATGGCTTCCGTGGGCTGGTTGTTGCGGGCATAGTACTCAGCCTTGATGAGCATCATTTCCGGTACGGATGGACCTACGTTGCGGTAGCTCATGGCGATGTCCTGATAGTAAAGGCGGCCACCGTCGGCTGCAAACGACGTGGCATATTGGTCAACCGGGGCTGTGAACAACTGGTAGCGCTTGTCCTTTTCTCCGAGCAGCTGGAGCAGGTCGTTGCTCAAGTGGAGCATGGTGCAGCTATATTGACTGTTTGATTGCATCGGCTTTTTGAGCAGCAACACCTCTGGGTCTTTTATCATGAGCGGATAGAAAGAAGAGCTGACCACTCCATTCATTTCCTCCTTGCTCATGTCGTTGAGGGTGCTGTTCTGTTCCAAAGCCAGTGTGGCATATTTGTCGGCATCCTCATATTTGCCCATCAGCAGATAGGCACGAGCCAGTTCACCATAGGCAGAAGCCTTGGTGGGAAGTGTGGTGAACTCTTGTGTTTCTGGCAGGTAGGGCACAGCCTCGGTCAGGTCCTTGATAATCTGGTCGTAGACTTTCTGCACGGAAGCACGCACCACTTTCTGTGCCGTGTTCTGTGTCAGGATGAGTGGTACACCGAGATCCGTAGATGCAGTGGATTCGTTGTAGGGCTTGGCATATTGGTTGACAAGCATCAGGTAGGCGTCGGCGCGGTGTACCTTGGCTTCTGCCTTGAGTTCTTCTTTCTCTTCCTGGGTGCCGTCCTTGCAGTCGTCCACCTCGTTGATGACGGTGTTGGCGTATGCCGAAGTGTTGTACATGGTATTCCATCCGTCATCCTTATTGTAATATCCCGATTCGGGATAAATTTCCGACGACCAGACGTACGCCTTGCTGAACCATGCGTAGTACTCGCTGTTGAATCTGGCATATTGTATGCCGCCGTCTTTTACGTAGATGTCGTCGCTCATCACGTCGGGCAGGGCAGAGGCGCCCCACCATTGACTGGTGTTGTTGAGCAAGTATCTGAAGTTGGCCACTTCGTCGGGCACAATGCCGCCTTGAGTCTTGATGTCTACAAAGTCGCTGCAGGCGGTCAGTGCTATGGTTGATGCAGCGATGGCTGCTATATTCTTGATATTCATTGTCGTAGATGCTTTTAGAAGTTAATGTTGAGGCTCAGCGTGTATGCCTTCTGTGGAGGCAGGTTGTAGGCGTTCACACCCGACACGTAGTCTGGGTCGTAGCCGTCCTTGTTGGCTTTCCAGATAAGGCCGAGGTTGCTGATGCTCAGGGCTATGTTGGCACTCTGGATGTGCACCTTCTTCAGCCATTCCTGGTTCACCTGGTAGCTGAGAGATATTTGTTTCCAGCGTATGTAGTCGCTCTTGGCCACGTTGATATCCGAATACTTGTAGCGGAAGATGGAGTATAGGGCGCGGTTCACAAGCGAGTAGTTGGTCGTGGGCAGGATTCCGGGCACGTTGGTGGTAGCCTCGTCGCCAGCCTGGCGCCAACGCTGTGCAATGTCGTTTGTGGTGTCCCACTGCAGGTTGCGGCTGTTGGTGGCGTAGCCTGAGAAGGTGGGCTTGAAGAACTTGCCGCCAGCCTGGTAGGTGAACAGGGAGTAGAGCGAGAAGTTTTTCCAGGTGATGTTGAAGTTGAAACCACCGTAAACGGATGGCGTGGAGTGGCCTACATTCTTCAAAGTCTTGAGTGAGGTGATGTTGTCGGTGAACTTCACCTTCTCTTCATTCTCGTCATACACCATCGTCTGGCCCGTCTCGTCGAGTCCCGCAAAGCGGTAGGCAAACATCTTGTCGGTGGCATAGCCGCCAATCATGCCTATGCTGTTGGGCTGATAGTTGATGTAGGTGAGGTTCTGTGACTCGCTGAATAGCGGGTTCGACTTCACCTTGTTCTGGTTCCAAGCCAAGTTGCCGGCAATATCCACTCGCCAGTCCTTGTCCTTGTAGGCAGTGCCGTGCAGGTTGAGGTCTATACCGTTGGTGTTGATGGCCACGCAGTTGTAGGTCATGGAGGAGTTGTAGATATTGCCTACAATAGTGCTTGAGAATGGGAAGGTGTAGAGCAGATCGCGGCTACGCTTGTTATAGTAGTCGATGCTACCACCCAGGCGGTTGTCGAACAGACTGAAGTCTACGCCAATATTAGTGGTGAAAGTCTTCTCCCATCTCAGTTCAGGGTTGGCAAGTGAAGAGATGCTTGCGCTGGGCTGCTGGGTGATGTAGTTGGAGTTGAACGTGATTTTAGTGAAAGGATAGGCATCGAGTGATATGTTGCCGTTCACGCCATAGGTGGCACGCACGGCCAGGTTGTTCACCCACTTCACGTCCTCCATGAACTTTTCGCGGCTCACGTTCCACTTGGCACCGAATGAGAAGAAGGGCTTGGCGCGGTACTTGCGGTCCAGTCCGAAGTTGTTGTAGTCGTCATAGCGCACGCTGGCACTCACATAGTATCTGTCGAGTAGGATGTATCCGGCATTGCCGAAATAGGAAAGGTAGCGACGCTGGCGGTTGACAACAGTTGGGTATCCGCCATAATTGAATGACGTGGTATAATTGCCGCCAATCCAGTTGTAAGAGGAGTTTGAGGACATATTGAGTTGTGTGTCGTTCACGCCTGTCTCGCGGTTATAGCCCCAAATGGTATAGCTGCCTTGTTCGATGTATGTCTCACGGAGTTCCATGCCAGCCAGGGCGTTAATCTTGTGTATGCCGCCGAAGGTGTGGTCAAAGTTCAGCTGCTCGCGGAAAGTCCAGTTTTTGTTCTCGCTCTGCTGCTTGTAGAGTCCACCGTTGCTGATACCCAATGAGTTTGTAGTGGCGCCGATAGGCGTGTAGTAGTTCATCATGTAGCGCATTTGATACGTGTTCTCGTCATACCAAATAGTGCCGTTGGTGTGGCTACGCTCAATGGCATAGGTGGTTGATGATGACAGACCGGCATAGATGGGGATGTTCAGGTTGATGTTGGCAGAGTAGTTCTCTGTCTTCTGCACATTGTCGCGAAGAGCCTGTTCCTGCAGGAAGTTGTATGTCCAGGGCTTGTAGGCGGAGCCGAGTGTGGAAGTCCATTCCGGGTTTATCACGTCGTAGTCAATACCATTGCCGTTCTCATCAGCCAGGTTCATGTAGGGCATAAGATTGATGGTTCCTCCGCGGGGACTGACAAGTGTGTTGAGAGCCGTACCGTTATTCTTGTACTTGTAGAAAGTACCTGCAAAATTAGTGGTCAATGTGGCCCAGTTGAAGAGCTTCCAGGAATTGCTCAGGTTCAGGTTCAGTCGTGAACCGGAGTTTCGTTTGGTGTAGGGATTCTCCTTGGAATAGGATGCTGAATAGAAGTAGCTTGAGTTGTTGCCGCCACCGCTCACGGAAGCATTATACTGCTGTGAGGAAGCGCGCTGCATGGTGTACTTGGAAATTTGCCCCAAGTTGTTGATGCCGCTCAGCTCTGCAACACGGGCGTCATATTGGTCTTGCGAGATGGCGCCGTTCTTCAGGTCGAGTGCCAGCCGCACACCCTCATTATAAAAAGTGGAGGCTCCGTAGAATGTTGTGGGCGAAGAAGCATAGAGATAGCCTTTGTCTACAATTTCCTTCTCATAGTCAAGCACTTGTGCCGAAGTCATTTGGTTCAGATAACCCAGGTCGAGCTTGTCCTGTGTGGTCCACGTTGCGCCCACCGAGATAGATGGTTTCTGCCCGTTCTGTCCTTTCTTGGTAGACACTACAATCACGCCGTTGGCAGCTCTGGCTCCCCAAATGGAGGCTGCGGCAGCATCCTTCAGCACAGTGATGTTGTCGATGTTGTTCGGGTCAATGTTTGAGATGTCGAAGTCGGTGATGACACCGTCAACGACCAGAAGAGGCATCTTTTCCCCGGAAAGTGTGTTCACGCCACGTATGCCGAGGTCGTAGTAGACGGCTCCCATGGTGCGGGTAGACGAGTTGGCGCTCTGCAATGTGTTGGTGTAGTCAAAGGTCTTGTCGCCCGACAGGAGGGTTACTTTCATGCCTGCCACCTGTCCCTCAAGACGCTGCACCACGTTAGGCGTGGGTACCTTCTTGAGTTCCTTGGCAGAGATGGTCGCGAACGAACCCGTGGCACGGTCCTTGGGCAGTGCCTGATAACCGGTCGACACCACTTCCACCTCCTGCAGATTGTGTGAGCGACTGTCGAACGCCACGTTGATGGTCTTGTTGTCGCCCACGTTGCGCTCAATGTTCTTCATGCCTATGTCGCTGAATCTCAGCTTGTCCCCATTGCTTGCCTTGATGGTGTAGTATCCGTTGTTGTCGGTCACCGTGCCGGCACTTTTTCCCACTACCACTACGGTGGCGCCAATCATCGGCTCGCCGGTCTCGTCGATGACACGACCAGTCACATGGTTGTTGCCCAAACCACCTTTGATAAGCTTGTTGTTGCGGGTCACGAGTACATACTGCCCCTTGATTTCATAGTTCAGTCCAGCCTTGGTACAGATGTCGCCCATCACTGTCTACAGTGACGCATTGGTGAGGTTGAGGCTGATGAGCTGGTTCTCGTTGATGGTGTTGTTCTCATACATCATGAACACCTTGGCTTGCTGCTTTATGGAAGCGAAGGCGTCCTTCACGCTGATGTTGTTCTTCTTGATGGTGATGCCGTTGGCACTTGCCGCCAGTGCGTGCAAGGCGAAGGCAAACATGATGACAGACGAAGCGAGCCTTGTGCTCCAGCTTCTCCGACAAAGACTTTTTTTGTTTGTCTCTCTCTTCATTTTGTTGATTAATTATGTATTGTTATTCGATTACAATCTTGTTGTCGTTCATGCTGAACTTCAGGTTTGACACCTCTTTCAGCAGACTGAGTGTGTAGCCTAATTTCTCATCGCGGAGCAGGGCACCCGTGAATTTGCGGCCTTTCATACGAGGTGAAGCGTACTCGAACTCTACGCCATACCACAAAGACAGCTGGCGGGTGATGACCTGCATGGGCACGTCATTGAACTCATAGATGCCACTTGCCCACGATGTGAAGATCCGTGCATCCACTTGGCTGACACTTCCATCGGCTCCATTACCGAAGGACACCTGTTCGCCGCTGTTGAGATAAGTGGTTGAATGAAGGTAAGTTACGCCCACCTTTCCCGATTCTACCGTGACGGTAACGGGCTTGCCTTTGTGTGCGGAGACATTAAACCTGGTGCCGAGCACGGTCACCTTGCAGCCGTTGGCACATTCCACGGTGAATGGTCTCTTGTCGTCGTGTGTCACGTCAAACAGTGCTTCTCCCTTGAGCTTCACATCGCGCTTGTCACCCCCAATGGGATAGACAATCTCTGAACCGGAAGCCAAGGTGATGTTTGTGCCGTCGCTAAGCACAATCTTATAGGTGCTTCCCTCCTTCACACTCACCTTATTATATACGGGCTGGGCTGTGTGGGCGAAATAAACAATCTTGCCGTTCCTGTTTTCGCACACCACTTTGCCGTCTTTGCCTTTGAGTTGTGAGGTCTGCGTGCCGTCTACTTCTATGTCTTCGCCTGTGGTCAGCGTAATGACTGCATGATTCTGTGCCTGTGTTTGCATCACGGCCGTCATGGTCATCTCGGGTTGACGAAGGCGGAGTGTGTAGATAAGGGTGGCAGATACAGCCATGATGAGGATGGCGGCTACTGATGCGGTCCAAGCCACAAGATGCCTGCGCTTGCTCCTTGTCACTCGTTCCTGCATGCGCCTCCAGGCTTCTTCCTTGTTCAGGCGTTTCAATGCATCGGCTTGTATTTCTGTCTTGTGAAGTTGTATGAACGTGTCCACAACCTTCCTGTTATGTTCGGAAGCCTGCATAAAATCCCGTATTTCGCCCAGTTCTTTTGGCGAAATATTCCGTTCGGCATATTTCTTCAGCAAGAATAAGATTCTGTCTTCCATTTTGTCTCTCTTTTTACCCTATAGAGTGGCAATATGGAGAAATGGGTGACAGGGGAAAGAAACTTTTTTCAAAAAAGTTAGAAAAAAGGCAACAACATGAGCGTTCCTTCACGGCGCAACACTTTCATGGCGAGTCTGAGATGTGTTTTCACGGTGTTGACCGAGATACCCAACTCTTCTGCCACCTGCTTGTAGTGCTTGTCGTTGATGATGATTTCAGTGAGCACTTCATGTTCCATGGGCGAGAGCTTTTCCAGTGTGGCATGTAGCCGCAGGCGCTTCTCGTTGATTTCCTCCTCCGAAAAGCCTTCGTCCCATGAGGCATACGATTCCTTTTCCAGTTCTTCCACGTCTTCATAAAGTCCGTGTTTGCGGGCGTAAGCCAAACTTTGGTTTCTGACGGCGAAGAACAGGTACATGCCCAGTTGGGTGATGTTTTGGTAGAGACGCTTTTCCCAAATGCGGATGAACAGGTCTTGCACGATGTCTTCCGACTCCAGTTCCTGTTCCGTAAACTGCACGGAATAGATACAAAGCGGCATGTAGTAGATGTCGAATATCTCTTTCAGAGCGGTTTCGTCACCCACTTTCAATCTTTCTAATAGCCGGTTGTCGCGTTCTGCGTTCTGGACAGTCATGTGTGTAGACCCTGTGTTTGGATTGCAAAGTTAGTGTAATTGTTTGATAATACAAAGGTTAACCCTATATAAATGCAGTATAATCCGCAAGAGTCTCATCCGAAAGGGCATAGAAAAAGCCACTCTACAGATCACCTGCCGAGTGGCTTGTCTTCTTTACAAATAAAAATTATTCTTAAAGAGAGAGAGAGTCAATGTAAGTGTACATGGCTGGATCAGAGCCTTCACATCGCTTGGCAATCTTGCCGTCGGGAGCGATAAGGATGAATGTTGGGAATCCGGATACGCCATACAATGTAGACACGCCGTCCTTTTCCTCGTTTTTCACCTGTGTCCAGGTCATGGCATGTTGTTTCACGGCAGCCTTCCACTTGGCTTCAGTATCGTCGCAGTCGATGCTGACGATTTCGAATTTGCCGTTCTTGCTGTTCTTATTGTAGCACTCCTTCATGTCGGGCAGCGCCTTGATGCACCATCCGCACCATGAACCCCAGAAGTCGAGCAGCACATATTTGCCGCGCAGGCTTGAGAGCTTGAAGTCCTTGCCGTTGATGTCTTTCAGTGTGAAGTCGGGAGCCACGGTTCCCTCAGCGGTCTTCTTTTCCTTTTCTTTCAGCTTGGCCAGTTGTTCAGCCATTTCCAAAGCAGGCTTGTAGTAGGCTGCGAAAGCGCTCTTCTGCACTTCCGGTGTCAGCATGTTGACGGCGGCTATGATGTCCTTGCACTGAGGAATGAGGTAGCAGGTAGCCTCTTCGTTGCCGTGAGCCTTGATATAGCTCATCACGAAGTCCTTCCTTTCCTTGTCTACTACAAGCAGTTTGCCTTGTATTTCAGTGGCGAGCTTTTCCTTTTCCTCGTCTGTCTTCAGCGTCTTCACCTTGGTGTAATATTCTTCCATCAATGCGTTGCTCTTCTGTATAATGGGGTCGAGTTGGTCGCAGATGCTGTTTACCTTGTCATAGAGAGGTGTGCCGCCGAAGTGGTAGGTCTTGAAGTTACCCCACAGTTTCAGGGGTTGGTTAGGCATGGTGAACACCTGCATATGGGCGTTGTGGTTGCCGGGTTCCATGATGATGTAGTTGCCGAGAGCCTTCTGGTTGGCATCGCTATATTCGAAAGCACCGTTGCTTACGGCTACGGTGTCTTGTTTCAGTCCGTTATCGGTTCTTTGGGCAACGATGATGTTGCTTTTCGTGTATCCGTCGAGCTTACCCGAAATTTTTACTTGTGCGTTGGCACTGCCTGCTGTCAGCATCATGGCTGCAGCGAGGGCAACGGAATAAAATCCTTTTTTCATTGTTTTCTGTTCTTTATGATTGATATTCTCTTTTCTTCTTTTCAGGAGCCTGCATTTCTGCCCAGTTCTATATATAAGACTCTTTTACCCTCATTTTGGGTACGGCCTTTATTTCTTTTTTACAAAAAAAGTACTTTAGTAACTATTCAGAGCTACTAATGTACTCGTTTTTCAGTGAATCTTAACACTTCTGCCGGGCGCATGCGAATGATATTTATGGCAAGGGATCATGTTTTCTGATGAGCTTCTTTACGTTTGCATGCCTGTGGCGTGCAGTTTCAGTGATGCCCTGTCTTTCTCCATTTGTTCTTCTGCCGGTCTGATCGAAGATTTCCAAACGGCAAAAAGAAAAGGGAGAATTCGCGTCATTCTCCCTTTCCCCATTCCTAATTATGTGTGTGTTCCTCAGTCTTATCCAACTTGGCTGCCGGGCTTCACGTTGCCCAGCACAGAGGTGACGTTGAGCGTTCCGTCGAAGTTCACGGCAGAAAGAATCATGCCTTGGCTCTCGATGCCCATCATCTTGCGAGGGGCAAAGTTGGCCACGAAGAGCACGTCCTTGCCGATGAGCTGCTCAGGTTCATAGTAGGCAGCAATGCCGCTGAGGATAGTGCGGTCGGTGCCGCTGCCGTCGTCTATGGTGAACTGCAGCAGTTTCTTCGATTTCTTGACCTTCTGGCAGTCCTTGATGTGGGCCACGCGGATGTCGAGTTTCTCGAAGTCCTCAAAGCTGCAGGTCTGCTTCACGGGTTCTGCCTTGTAGTTGGCAGCTGCGTTGGCTTTCTTGGTGTCTTCCAGTTTCTGGAGCTGTGCGTTGATGGCGTCGTCTTCTATCTTCTCGAAGAGCAGTGAAGGCTCGGCGAGTTGGTGTCCGGGCTGGAGCAGGTCGGTAGAACCCAACTGGTTCCAGTCGAAGTCGCTCATGTTGAGCATCTTGCGGAGTTTGTCGCTGCTGAACGGCAGGAATGGCTCAAAGGCGATGGCGAGGTTTGCCACCAGCTGGAGCGAGATGTAGAGGATGGTCTCCACGCGCTTCGGGTCTGTCTTCCATACCTTCCAGGGTTCACACTCCGTGATATATTTGTTGCCGATGCGTGCCAGGTTCATGGCTTCCTTTTGTGCGTCGCGGAACTTGAATATGTCGAGCAGGTCTTCCACCTTCTTCTTCACGTCCTTGAATTCCTCGAGTGCCTGATGGTCCACCTCCTGCAGTTCGCCGCAGGCAGGCACCACGCCGTTCCAGTATTTCTTGGTGAGTTGCAGGGCACGGTTCACGAAGTTGCCGTACACAGCCACCAGTTCGTTGTTGTTGCGGTCCTGGAAGTCTTTCCAGGTGAAGTTGTTGTCCTTGGTCTCGGGTGCGTTGGCGGTGAGCACATAGCGCAGCACGTCCTGCTTGCCGGGGAAGTCAACGAGGTATTCGTGAAGCCATACGGCCCAGTTGCGTGAAGTGGAAATCTTGTCGTTCTCCAGGTTCAGGAACTCGTTGGCGGGCACGTTGTCGGGCAGGATATAGTCGCCGTGAGCCTTGAGCATGGTGGGGAACACGATGCAGTGGAACACGATGTTGTCCTTGCCGATGAAGTGCACCAGTCGTGTCTCAGGGTCTTTCCACCACTTCTCCCATGAGTCGGGCAGCAGTTCCTTGGTGTTTGAGATGTAGCCGATAGGGGCGTCAAACCACACGTAGAGCACCTTGCCCTCGGCACCTTCCACAGGCACGGGTATACCCCAATCCAGGTCGCGTGTCATGGCACGTGGCTGCAAATCCATGTCGAGCCAGCTCTTGCACTGTCCGTACACGTTGGGGCGCCATTCCTTGTGGCCTTCGAGAATCCATTGCTTGAGCCAGTCTTGGTATTCGTTCAGTGGCAGATACCAGTTCTTGGTCTCCTTCAGCACGGGTTGCGAACCGCTGATGGTGCTGTGCGGGTTGATGAGTTCGGTCGGGTCGAGGTCCTGTCCGCACTTCTCGCACTGGTCGCCATAGGCGTGTGGGTTGTGGCAGTGTGGACATTCGCCCATGATATATCGGTCGGCGAGGAACTGGTGTGCCTCCTCGTCATAATATTGCTTGGTGGTTTTCTCGATGAGCTTGCCGTCGTCGTAGAGTTTCTTGAAGAAGTCGGAAGCCAGTTTGTTGTGGGTCTCCGATGTGGTACGGCTGTAGATGTCGAAACTGATGCCGAACTCCTCGAAGCTCTTCTTGATCATGTTGTGGTAGCGGTCCACGATGTCCTGTGGCGTGCATCCCTCTTTCTTGGCGCGGATGGTGATGGGCACTCCGTGCTCGTCGGAGCCTCCGATGAAGATGACGTCCTGTTTTTTCAGACGGAGATAGCGCACATAGATGTCGGCAGGCACGTAGACGCCTGCCAGGTGACCGATGTGCACACCGCCGTTGGCATAGGGAAGTGCTGCCGTCACGGTGGTGCGTTTGTATTTCTTCTGTTCCATGAATTGTTATGTTTTTATTGTTTTGCGTGCAAAAGTACTAATTTTTTGAGAGATATGCCTGTTTCTTCCAGGGTTATTTTATGGCATGTTCCCAAGTTTCTATGTCTATGGCGATTTGCAGGCATAAGCAATTGATAGGCTTGCCTGCTTCGTCACATGATGTCTGCCGCCGAACCTCCGTCGGCAATGGCTTGCTTCATCTTTTCCATGTATGGTGCCACGTGGGCAAAGAATTGGCGGTAGCCGCGGCACAGGTAGTTCAGTCCAGGTTCGCCGTCGGCGCTCACGGCAAAGCGGTTTTTCGGACACTCGCCGTGGCAGGCAAAGCGCCAGGAACACACCCTGCACTGGTGGGGCAGGGCGAGTTTCATGCGGCGGAAGTGGTTTTGCATCTCGCCGAACCCCATGGCGGCTATGGGCTGCTCGTGGATGTTGCCCAGCTTATACTCGGGAAACACGAAGTGGTCGCAGGCATAGAGGTCGCCGTTGCGCTCCAGTGCCAGCGCATTGCCGCAGTTGCGCGACAGTGAGCACACGCCCGGCTCCACGCCGCACCAGTTGGCGAGGGTGGCGTCGAAGAGTTGCACGAAGTACTCACCGATGTCGTGCTTGCGCCATTCGTCGAACACGGCGCAAGCGAAACTTCCCCACTGTTCGGGTGTCACCGACATGGACGTGAGCCGACAGTCTTCGGGCCGGTCGCCGATGTTGGCAAGTCTTCCGCCGACAGTGCGCTCCACGATGGGTGTGAACTGCAGGTAGTGGCAGCCGATGGACTTGAAAAAGCGGTAGAATTCCACGGGCTGTGTCACATTCACACTGTTCACCACCGCCATGGCATTCCACATCACGTCGTGCTTGTTGAGCCATTCTATGCCTCTTAACACCCTCTCGAACGAGCCTTTGCCACGGTTGTCCTTGCGGTAGCGGTCGTGTACGGCTTGCGGTCCGTCTATAGAGACGCCCACCAGGAAGCCGTTGTCATGGAAAAAGCGTGCCCACTCTTCGGTGATGAGTGTGCCGTTGGTTTGTATGCAGTTGTCTATGCGGTGGTTGCCGGCATACTTGCGTTGCAGTTGCAGCGCGTGCTCATAGAACGAGATGGGGCGCAGCAGCGGTTCGCCGCCGTGCCAGGTGAAGAGCACGTCCTGTTGTATCTGTGCCTCGATGTAGCTTCGGGTGAACTTTTCCAGCGTGGCATCGTCCATGTTCTGGTGCTCGCCATTGGCGTAGAGCCCGTCCTTTTCGAGATAGTAGCAGTATTCGCAATGCAGGTTGCAGGCGGCGCCGGCAGGTTTCAGCATCACGTAGAGAGGGTGTGCAAAGGGTGATATGGTATTCATTATCTTGTTCGTGGTTTATGTTTTGTGGAGATAGTGCAAGCGAGCGCAAGGAAGGGTTGTTTTCAGATTACCGGGCATTGCCTACCTTATGCAAAGGTAGTGCAAAGCGAAGACAATACAAAATAAAAGAGAACTTGTTTCGATTTTATTTTTATTGTTGAGATGCCGTCTGTCTTATACAAAGACAGTGCAAATGAGCGGAACATAAGATAGAAAACACTCAGAATGATGTTTGGCAGGTGAAAACGGCAGAGTAGTGACTTGTTAATGGCATGTTTATGGGTCGTCCCAGGCGCCGGGCAATGAGTGCCCACGCCGTGGGCATTCATTGCCCAAAACGGAGAACAGATTTTGGGCACCCGTTTTAACATTCTTCAACGGACGTCTTCTTGTCGCGAAAGCGTGATAGAGTGATAGATGTATTTGGCATCTATCACTCATCTATCACTCTTCTTATGTTGCTTGTTGCCAGATGGTTAAGTGACTTTTCGAACCAAAAGTGATAGATAGTGGTGACTTTTCGAAAACTTTTTCCTGCGCGCGTGCGCGCGAAGAAGGCGCATTTCTGTCCGGTTGCTGCGTTCTTGAGAATAAGGCTGGCGGTCAGGCTTCGCCACTGTCGTGCGAACAAAAAAGGCAAACAAGTTCACTTTTTATTTTGTATTGTCTTCGATTTGCACTACCTTTGCACACATTATTATAATAATAGCATGCAAGAAACAAGACAAAACCGCATTTCCAGGCTCCTCCAGAAGGAGCTAAGTCTCATTTTCCAGAGCCAGACACGAGCCATGCGTGGCGTGATGGTGTCGGTGACACGAGTGAAGATCAGCCCAGACCTCAGCATCTGCACCGCCTATCTCAGCGTGTTCCCTTCTGAAAAGGGAGACGAGATTCTGAAAAATATCAATGCCAACGAGAAGTCCATTCGCTACGACCTCGGCACGCGCGTGCGCAACCAGTTGCGCATCATTCCCGAACTTCGCTTCTTCATTGACGACTCACTCGACTATATAGAGCACATCGACGAACTTCTGAAGAAATGAATTTTCCCCTCTTCATATCCCGTCGCTACCTGTTCTCCAAGAAGAGCACGCACGCCATCAACATCATCAGTTTCATCTCGATGACGGGCATTGCCGTTGCCACCATGGCACTGGTCATTGTGCTCAGCGTGTTCAACGGGTTCCAGGACTTGGTGGCCTCGTTCTTCACCCAGTTCGACCCGCAACTTGAGGTGGTTGCCACACAGGGCAAGGCCGTGCGTGCCGATGACCCCGTGTTGCAGCGCATCCGCAAGATGCCGGCGGTAGACGTGGCGACAGACTGCGTGGAAGACCAGGCACTCGCCGTCTATGGCGACAAGCAGGCTATGGTGACGGTGAAGGGTGTGGACGACAACTTCGACCAACTCACCCATATCAACGATATCCTGATAGGCGACGGAGCCTTCGATCTCCATGCCGCCGACCTCGACTTCGGTGTCATAGGCATCCGCCTGGCGCAGATACTCGGCACGGGCGCACGCTGGAACGGCTATCTGAAAATCTTTGCTCCGCAGCGAGAAGGGCAGCTCGACATGACCGACCCTACATCCGGCTTCGTGGCAGACTCGCTGCTCTCACCCGGTGTGGTGTTCCAGGTCAAGCAAGCCAAGTACGACAAGGGTTATATCCTTGCTCCCATCTCCTTTGCCCGCAGGCTGTTCCGTCGCGACGGGCAGCTCACCTCGCTCGAACTTCGGCTCAAGCCCGGCAGCGACATCGAGGCGGTGAAGAAAGAGATGCAGCAGACTTGCGGCACGCGGTTCATCGTGAAAGACCGCTATGAGCAGCAAGCGGAAACCTACAACATCATGAACATCGAGAAGTTTATTGCCTACATCTTCCTCACGTTCATCCTCATGGTGGCTTGCTTCAACATCATTGGCTCACTCTCCATGCTCATCATCGACAAGCGCAACGACGTGGTGACGCTCCGCAATCTTGGAGCCACCGACCGCCAGATTACGCACATCTTCCTTTTCGAGGGGCGCATGATCAGTGTCATGGGTGCCGTGATAGGCATCGGCATAGGCTTGCTCCTTTGCTGGCTCCAGCAGGAATACGGCATCGTGGCACTCGGCGACAGTGCCGGCTCGTTCGTGGTCGATGCCTACCCCGTGAGTGTGCACTACAGCGATGTGGCAGTGGTGTTCTTCACTGTAGTGGCTGTCAGTTGGCTTGCCGTGTGGTATCCTGTGCGCTATCTGAGCAAAAGACTGTTGGGATAATGCCGTTTTGTACAAATGTACACGGTCGTATAGCGTATTCAGTTGACTTTATAAGCTATTTAACAAACTGATTAACAATGTTTTGCAGACCGCATAAGGACGCTTTGATGCTCGCTCGTTGAACGTACGGCGTGGCAAGTGCGTACAAATTTGTATGCTTGCGTATAATTTTGTAATGCCCCCACCTCTTATTATATTTACCTTTGTCGTCAGCTAAAATTAATATTGAAGAAACCTGACCTTGTAGCTTCCTGAAATACATGAGACACATTAGATATTTTAAACTTTACACGCTTAACAAAATCAAAACTATAATAGGAAAATGAAAATTTATTGTCGAAAACTCGTGGCGGCTCTTGCTACTGTCCTCGTGGCGGCATCGTGCTCCGACAATCTGTCGGAAGACGACCACTACAAGGTGCCCAGCTGGCTCAAGGGCAATGCCTATGAAGTGTTGCAGAAAGAAGGTAACTACACCACCTTCCTGCGAGGCATCGACCTCACTGGCAACAGCGGAATCGTGGGGGGTAAGAGTATCCTCACCGTTGCTGCGCCCAACGATGAGGCTTTCAAGACCTTCCTCAGCGAGAAGGGCGTCAGTTCCATTGACGAACTGTATCAGAAAGACCCGCAGTATGTGAAGAATCTCATTGGAATGCATCTGATGTATTATGCATACAATTGGGACAAGATGGTAAACTTCCGTCCTACCGATGGCGACGCTGCCACAGAAGAGGACAAGGAGAAGAATGCAGGTATGTACTATAAGCACCGCACACATAGCCAAGATGCGGTGGAAAGTACTAAGGCTATTGTTGACGGTAATGTTACCGACGTGAAAATCTACCACTATGAGCGCTATCTGCCCGTGTTCTCTACCAAGTTCTTTGAGACCAAGCAGATTGCCGACGCTGCGGCCGACTATAATTATTTCTATCCCAACACCACTTGGTACGGCAGTGCACACAGCGGTGACGGATTCAACATTGCCAATGCTGCTGTGAGCGACCAGGGCAATGTCATCACCGACAACGGCTACCTCTATCATGTAGACAAGGTCATTGAACCTCTCAACACCATCTATGATGAGTTGAAGAACAATGCAGACTACTCGGAGTTCTTCAAACTCTACGATTCTTACGGCTCATTGACAGAGGCCTTGACCGAAACCAACCAGACGTTGGGCTACACGGCTTACGTGCGTTCTCACTCGCCGCTGCCCAACATTGCCACCGAGTGGACCATTGGTCCCACCTTCGCAGGCTCGATTTCTTCGCTTACTTCCCTGCTTGAGTCTCAGGGTTACACCATCTTCGCTCCTACCAATGCGGCTCTCGACAATTTCTTCCATACTTTCTGGTCACCGGAGAGTGGCTATGCCGACCTTGACCATCTGGATCCGCTCATCAAGCAGTATTTCGTTTACCAGATGTTTGCCGATGTGTCAAGCCCGGTTTTCCCAAGCGACATCACTTCGGGAAAGGTGAAAACCCAATTCGGTACCGTGGTTAACTTTGACCCGCAGAGCATTGCACAAAATCGCCGCAAGATTTGCGAAAACGGTATTATCTATGGTATGGACCAGATGACAGCACCTGCCATCTTCAACTCTGTGGTGGCTCCCGCCTTCCGCGACGTGAAATATGGCTGCTACCTCTATACCCTCGCAGGTTCAGGACTTACCTCCACCTTTGCTGCCGACAACTCGGAGTTTGTGGCTCTCATACCGAGCAATGCCCAGTTTGAGGCTGCCGAGCCGCAGATGCGTCTCTATCAAACCACATCCGGAAACGAACTTCAGGAGTACAGCGATGATGCGGGTGCCTTTGTTGCCATTGGTAGTAGCAAAATGCTTCCGCTGGTAAACATGCACTTCACCGACAATGCCACTTCACTCAAGACCACCGGCACTCAAGTGGTTCCCACTTATGCCTCCTTTAACTATTGGTTTGTGAAGGACGGCAAAATCACTTCCAATGCCCTCTTCAACGAGCAACTCCGTCCTGGCTACACGGGTACTCCTTTCGTGGCATTGCATGAGCTGACCAACGATGGTGCAGCGTGGAGCAACGGTAAGGCTTATTCCTACGATGCCGCTTCCATCTTCAAGGAGGCATCCGGCGACGGATTGTTCCATAACCTGGCAGTCTGCGCAGATGCTAATTATGAGTATTACCTTTTTGCGCAATTGCTCAACAAGGCTGGTCTTGTTTCGGGTACCGACATTGTGTTCCCCACAGACGAGGTAGGCGTTTCCCGCCGAGTGCTCGTGTTCGTGCCTACCAACGAGGCCATCAAGGAAAACTTCAAGTCAATTCCTGGCTACAGAGCCCTCTTTGACGCCAAAGGCAACTTCAAGCCTGCCGGCAAGGTGACGGGTACCAACAAGGCCCTTCTCCAGGCATGGTTGCAGAACTATTTCGTGAGCAACGAGGAGAACCAGATAACTGACTATCCTTACCCAGGATCTGCCTGCAAAGGTTCGTTCATCACCAAGAACCTCACCTCCAAGCTCGACATTATCGACAACGGCAGCTCGCTCAGCGTGAAGCTCGAGGGTTCAGACACTACTGTTCCCGTGAACGCCAAGTATTCATACTTCCCGTTCGCTTATGCCGACGGATGTATGCACTTCATTGACGGAATCCTGAAATAACAATCGCTATGAACAATAATGCTAATATATATTATAAGGTGAAGAGGCTCTCTCTCATGATCCTTCTGCTGGTGGCTGGCGTAGTCACGGCAGCGGCACAGCAGGTGGTGACAGGTACCGTGGTCGACGCGGATCTGAAGGAACCCATCATCGGTGCCAACGTGGTGCTGGTCAATTCCCAGAACCGTAACATCAAGGGTACTACCACCGATATCGACGGTAACTTCAGTCTGACCGTGCCCGAGAATGTGAAGAATGTTACCATCCAGGTGTCATACATCGGTATGAAAACCCAAAAGGTGAAATACACAGGTCAGACCAAACTCGACTTCTCTCTGACCGATGACTCCAAGACCTCACTCGACGAAGTGGTGGTGACGGGTAGCCGTCGCGACAACATGGGCGTGTCTAAACTGGAACAGACCAGTTCGGTGCAGTCCTTGAAGATGGACGCCATTGTGGAATCTTCTCCTGTAGGCTCCATCGAGGAAGCCCTCCAGGGACAGATTTCCGGTCTCGACATTACTATGGGCGGTGACCCGGGTGCCAAGAACACCATGCAGATTCGTGGTGCCAACACCCTCAACGGCGATGCCAACCCGCTCATTGTGGTCGACGGTGTGCCTTACGATACGGAGATTGGCGACGACTTCGACTTCGCCACTGCCAACTCAGAAGACTTCGGTGCCCTGTTGAACATTGCCCCAGCCAACATCGAGAGCATCGATGTGCTCAAGGATGCTGCCGCTACAGCCATCTATGGTTCCAAGGGTTCCAATGGTGTGCTTATCATCAATACCAAGAAGGGTGCCATGGGCAAGACCCAGTTCAACTTCTCTACCAAGTGGACCATCAAGCAGGAGCCATCCTCCATTCCTTTGCTCGACGGACGTCAGTACACAGCCATGATGCAGGACGCTCTCTGGAACGCTGCCAACGCCAAGGGTGTGCAGAGCGCAGGTGACGAAATGAACATGCTGTTCAATGCAGACCCCATCAACTATAACCCCAACTACAAGTACTACGACGAATATAACCAGAACACCGACTGGCTCGATCAAGTGAAGCAGAATGCTTGGGTGACCGACAACAACTTCTCTATGTCGGGTGGTGGTGAAAAGGCTCGCTACCGTTTCGCCCTCGGCTACTACGATGAGAAGGGTACCACCATCGGCACAGGCATGAACCGTCTGTCCAGCCAGTTGAAGGTGACCTACAACTTCTCTGACCGCTTGCGCGTGCATACCGACTTCTCTTTCACCAACACCAAGAAAGATGCCAACGTGGTTGAGAATGTCCGTTCACAGGCACAGTCTGCCATGCCAAACAAGTCGCCTTATTGGATTGACGACGAGACAGGCCTGCCCACAGACCAGTATTTCTCCATGAATTCCGACTATGAAGGCAATTTCGATGGTTCGAAACACTATAACCCTGTAGCCATGGCGAATCTTGGTTTCAACAAGACCAACAGCCGCGAGGAGAAGATGACCATCACTGCTGAATATGACTTCCCCTTCCACCTCCGCTTCACAGGTTGGGTGTCACTGAACATGAAGACCAACAAGAACAACAAGTTCTTGCCCCAGGCTGCTACAGGTGTGCTCTGGAACAGCACCTACTCCAACCGTGCCACTGACGCCACTTCCGACAGCTATTCACTGCAGTCGGAGGCCAAGCTCCTCTATAGCAACACCTTTAACAAGGTGCACGGACTCACCGCTACGCTGATTGCCCGCACCAAGCAGGCGCAGAGCACTAGCACCTCCAACGTCACCTATGGCAACGCTTCCGCCAGTCTGTCCGACCCTGTTATCGGCAGTGCTGTGGCAAGCACCTCTTCCGGTTCTTCCGAGTCGCGTTCCGTGTCGTTCATTGGTCAGGCTGTGTATAGCTACGACAACCGCTACGTGTTGAAGGGTACCATCAACTACGAGGGTAACTCTGCCATGGGTTCCAACAACCGTTTCGGTTCTTATCCTGCTTTCGGTTTGGCTTGGAACATCGACAAGGAGCACTTCTGGTCTGAGAAGTTCCTCAACATCGTCAACGAGGCCAAGGTTCGTGCCAGTATGGGTTGGGCAGGCAAGTCGCCTTCAGGCTCTTCTGCCTACTATGGTGCCTACAGTGCCTTGGGTGACTATGTGAGCAATCCAGCTATCTATCCTTCACGTATGCAGCTCGACAAACTGAAGTGGGAGACCACCCGTGAGTGGGACCTTGGTCTCGATCTGCGTCTGTTCAATAAGCTGAACGTCACCTTCGACTACTACGACAAGAAGACTACCGACCTGCTGCTCAAGAACACAGCCATACCGGCAACAACCGGTTATGCTAAGATTGCCTGGATCAACTCGGGTGAACTGAGCAACAAGGGTTTTGAAATCCGTTTCGACTATGATGTGTTCAAGAAGGGACCTTGGTCACTTCGCGTCGGCGCCAATGCATCCCGTAATATCAACAAGGTGGAGAAACTTCCTTCTACCTATGTGCAGGAAAACTATTCCTTCGGCAACGGCAAGTATGCACTCCGCATTGTGGAAGGCCAGCCTATCGGTGCCTTCTATGGCTACCACTACCAGGGCGTTTACCAGAATACCGCCGAGACATACGCCAAGGATGCTTCCGGCAACGTGATGTACGACATCAATGGCAAGGCCATCACCATGCGCAACGGTTCTACGCTCGTTTACCCCGGCGATGCCAAGTATGAAGACGTGAATCACGACGGCGTTATCAACGAGAAAGATATTGTCTACCTCGGCAATGCCAACCCGAAGCTCATCTTCGGCGGCAACCTCAACCTGAAGTGGAAAGACCTCACCCTCACAGCTGTCATCTATGGCCGTTTGGGACAGAAGGTTATCAACTCAGCCCGTATGAACCTCGAGAGCATGTACGGCAAGGGCAACCAGTCTACAGCCGTGCTGCACCGCTGGCGTGCTGAGGGCGACGTGACCGACATTCCGCGTGCCCTCTACGGCATGGGCTACAACTACCTTGGTTCCGACCGCTTCGTGGAGGATGCTACCTACGTGCGTCTGAAGACTCTCACGCTGAATTACAGCATTCCCAAGAAGTTCCTCACCAAGCTCGGTTGGGGCATCACAAGCTGTAAGCTCTTCGCTACAGGCTATGACCTGTTCACGTTCACCAGCTACTCTGGTCAGGATCCTGAGGTGGGCATGCCTACTGCCAACAAACTGGTGCAGGACAACTCCACCACACCTATCTCGAAGCGCTACGTGTTCGGCCTCAGTGTAAACTTTTAAGCGTATAAACAATGAAAAATACTATATATACCATACTTTTTGCTGCCGCGACGTTGTCCATGACAACATCGTGCAGCGATTGGCTTGACGTGAAACCCAAGAACGAACAGATTTCCACTGAATACTGGCAGTCGAAGGAAGAGGTGGAAGCCGTGGTCAACTCTGGCTACTACCGTTTGCGTGAGGCTGTGCCTACACTCATTGAATGGGGCGAATTGCGTGGCGATGCCATGTATTCTACTAACACTACCTTCGCCAAGCTGCAGAACTTCCTGTTGACGGCTTCTGATGGAATTTGCGATTATTCCAAATTCTATCAGGCCATTGCAGTTGCCAACTCTGTCATCAAGTATGCTCCAGGTGTACAGGCTAAGGATGAAACTTACGCTGATGCCCAGATGAAGGCTCACCTTTGCGAGGCTTACTTCCAGCGCGCCTTTTGCTATCTCGTGCTTGTCAAGAATTTCAAGGAAGTGCCACTCGTGACAGAACCATACGTGGACGATTCGCACGATTTCAATATTGCCAAGGCTACAGAGGAGCAGATCATAGCTCAAATCAAGAAAGACGTGGAGTCTGCTTTGGCTACCAATGCAGCCAAGTCGACCTACGAGAACGATTGGGAAACCAAGGGACGTGCTACCAAGTGGGCGCTCTATGCCTTGATGGCTGATGCCTGTCTGTGGAGCGAGGACTACGACGGTTGCATCAAGTATTGCGACCTAATCCTGAATGCAGACCAGAGCGGAGATACCTTCTATCCTAAATTCCTCAGCAAGACAGAAGACTGGTACACCATGTTCTATCCGGGAAATTCCAACGAAAGCATTTTCGAACTTAATTGGGACTACAACACTGAGAAGAAGAACAATAACTTTAGCGGTATGTTCCCGTCAACCGGTACTGGAGGAACGCTTAACTTCACCAATGCTGCTACCCAGAAGATGGCAACAGAAAACGAAACTGTGGCAGCCACTTCTTCTGGCGATCGCACCGGTCGCATGAATTTGGCTTCTTATGTCAATCAAAATGGTAACTACATACTTTGGAAATACCGCGGCAATGATGTGGCTGATATAGAAGGCGGTGTGCGTATCAACAATGATGCCAACTTCATCCTCTATCGTGTGGCTGAAATCATCTTGATGAAAGCACAGGCAGAAGCCATGAAGGGTGACATTTCCAAGGCTATTGACCTTGACAACATGATTCGTGTGCGTGCCGGATTGAGCGCCATCTCTGAAGGCGAAAAGCAAAACTACAGCGAAGAGACCGTCCTTGACGAAATCCTCGATCAGAAGGAATTGGAATTCTTGGCTGAGGGTAAGCGTTGGTACGACCTGCTTTGGTTGGCGCGCATCGGAAACCACAAGTACAAGAACAAGGTGATAGACATAGTAGCAAACAGCAACCAGACAACCAATGCGGACTGGATCAAGTCTACACTTGTCAATGACTATGCATGGTACATGCCATTGTCGGAGTCTGAGTTGAAGAACAATCAGCTGCTCGTTCAGAATCCGTATTACAGCAAATAATGAGGATAAGATTATGAAAAAGATATTTTATGTATGTTCAGCACTGATGCTTCTGTTCACAATGACATCGTGCGATATGGATGTATTTGATATTGGAAAGGACCCCGCCAAGGGTACGACCTATAAGTCGGACGACTTGTCGCCGATTTCCGACATGCTCGCAGCCGACGGCCGCTTCGGCGAGTTCGTCAACACCATCAAGGCTGCCGGCCTGTACAGCGGTTTCAACCAGTCGTCTGCCGGTGTAAGCTATACGGTCTTTGCACCTACAGACGAGGCCATGGCCAAATACGAGACTGCACTCGGCAGTAAGGTGGCAGACATGGGACAGGATTATGCGCGCAGTTTTGTGCTCTATCACGCCATGAACGACTCCATCCTTCCTGATGCTTTCATCACTAAGGCCAACATCACCAACTTGACCCGTGACAAGATCAATGTGACTGTTGACACGGAGCACACAGGTGAGGCCATATTGACTAACAGCAACAGTCAAGCCCAAGTGGTGGAAATGGGACTTTCTGCTTCCAATGGTAAAATCTACGTGCTCTCCAGCGCACTCACACCTTTGGTGGAGACAGTCTATAACCGCTTGGAGAAAGACAACAGCTATGGCATCTTCCTGGCTGCCGTGAAGGAATCGAATTGGGACAAGATGCTCAACACCATCTCTGACACTCTTGTGGCAGAGGACGGCACGAAGAATATTATCAACCGCAACTTCAGTGTGCTCGGCGTTACCGACGAGACCTTTGGCAAGGCTGGCATCAGCTCGGTGGAGCAGTTGAAGCAGAAACTCGTTGCTGATAACCAGGAAGATGGACTTTCTGCCGATTCCCTGCTCCGTGCCTACGTGGGCTACCACATCGTGCAGAGCAAGAACACGGTGGCTCAACTCGGTGCCGTACAAGGTGAGAGCACTTCACGTCTGTGGTCAACGGGCGCACAGAATCTTGTATTCACACTCTCTACCGATTTGTCGGAAGACGGCACTCCCGTGAACTACACCATCAATCCAGCCAGCAGTTCACCCACACACTTTGTCGAGGCAAAAAGCAATGTGCTTGCCTTGAATGGATACCTGCATCAGGTTGACAACTGGATGCCCGTATGGGAACCTACCCAGCAGACCGTGGTTTGGGATCTTGCTGATGACAATGAAATCAAGACCATAGTAGAGGAGTCAGGGTTGGAATATCAACCGGCGGCCGTTCCAAGCAAACAGGAGAAGACTTCCATTAGCAATGCGTCCTGCATTCAGCACACGGAAACAAATTCTTCTAATAGTAATTTCGGCATTGTGACCTACTACACCGTGTCTGCTTTCACTCAAAAGGCATTGGAAGCTGGTGCCCATCAGGCCAACAACAATGACTGCGTGGTGTTTAATCTTGGCAATACAGGTACCGCCACCATGAAAACCCCTACACTTGTACGCGGTAAGTACAAGGTGTTTTTGGATGTGGTCTATACTTCCACACAAAGCTTTATGCGTGTGAAGAGTGATGGTTCTGGCGGTACGCTCGAAGTGAGCTTCGACGGTAAGGACAAGAAGTATGTGGCTCCTTACACACAGGTGACTTCTGTGTTCCCAGGTGTCTACACCACTACACTTCTCGATGAGATAGAGTTCGACAGTACCTCTTCCCACACCTTTACGTTCAAGGTTAAGGACGGAGCAGCCACATCGAACAAGAACTTCTCGCTTCAGTTTGACACCATCACCTTTGTTCCCGTGAAAGACTAAAGCAATATTATTAACAATTATCATTGTCAAGACGTATGAAATACAACAAAATATTCGGTTCGCTGGCTGCTGTTGCCGTTGTGCTCTTCTCGGCTTGTTCCGAGTTGGAGGACAAGGACTACTACAAGCAGGGTTCGGAAATCAATTCCGACGAACTGGAGGTGGTGAACGAAAGCAGTGAGGCATATCTTGCCTCACATGCCGAGTTCTCATCCATGAACGAACTTTTCAAGAGCCACGGCATCTACAGCCAACTGGAAGCCAAGAACCAGTTGAGCACTATGCTGGTGGCTGCCAACGATGACTACGTGGCACCTGAGGGTACTGCAGCCGATGTGGAAACCACGGTGAAGGCACATGTGAGCGATGCTGCCGTGTCGCCCGCCAACCTCAAGACCAAGAACAACAACATGCGACTGCTCATGTGGCATGGCAAGTATGTGGACGTGGATCTCGACGATGCTGCCCGCAACGAGGGCAAGATTGCCGGTCACATCATGTTCGGCACTTCTTCGGTGAAGAAAGTGGTGAAGACCAATACAGGCTACATCTATGTGCTCTCCTCACTCGTTAACACCCCCAAGTCTATCAATGACTATATTGCCAGTCTCGACGACAACTATTCTATCCTCCGCGACACTGTACAGGCAAGTGGTAGCAAGGAATTCGACAAGACCAACAGTAAGCCAATCGGCGTGAACAGTGAGGGTAATACGATTTACGACACGGTGTGGATTTACAAGAATACCCATTTCCTCGAGAAAGATGTCGACTTGAACTCCGAGTCGCTCACCGCTACACTTCTTGTGTCAAGCAATGATGTGATTGAGGCTGCCATCGCTGATGCCAAGGCTCGCTTGCAGAAGTGGGGACTTTGGGATAGTTGGAGTATGGAGCGTCAGCACGACTTTGAGTACACCATGCGCCATTGGGTGATGGATGCTTCGTTCTACAACAAGAAGTATACAGCCCCGGAACTCCAGAACACCGACCCTGACAACATGCTCAGCAGTGTGTTTAGCAAGTACTGGAAGACTTCCGTACAGGAAATCGACCCAGAGCCCATCGAACTTTCCAACGGCGTGGCTTACAAGGTGAAGAAACTCCACATCCCTAACAACGTGCTTATCTGGCGATTGAAGGAAGAGTTCTGGATTTACGACCTCTGCACAGCCGAACAGAAGGCTGACTATTTCCAGATGTTCAATGGCGTTTTCAAACGGACTAATGTTGGTGTAGGCGCTTGGACGCCTCTTGCCGGCGTATGGCCCACAATCGAAGACCGTGCCCTGGAAATGGGGGTAGGTGATGATGCCAACGGCGGTTGGGAAATGGACTACACCCTCTGCAAGCGCAACTATCTGTGGAAGCAGGGAGCCAATGGTGACTATCCGTCACGTGCCTGGATGGTGAAGAACGTGAAGAAGAGAGCTGACCTCGACCTTGAAGACAACAAGGTTTCTGCCTTCCTCATCCCACCAGGCAAGTATAACCTCTTCTTTGGTTCAAAGCAGAACCAGAGCCAGGACATCAAGATTACTGTTTTGGTGAACGGAAATGCGGTAGCCACCTCCGACGTGATTACTTTGGGCTCCACCACTACCTTCCATTACGACCGTAACCCGAGTGGATATATCGAAGGCTATGATTCCAAGGCAGAAAACCTTTCTACCAGCAAGAAAGCCGGAAACTATGACACTGATGGTGGCAAGATTATGGACAACGTGGTTATCCCTGACGTGAAAGGCGACGGCTCTCCTGTTGAGGTGAAGTTCAAGATTGAATGTCAGAATTGGGCAGGTCAGACCGCCATGACCTTCAACCACTGGTGCTTGCGTCCAACCGCAGACAACTACTAATGCAAGTTTTACGAAATGAAAGACAATACGATGAAAAGTAAAATATCGAAATATACCAACGGCTGTATGAGGAGTGTTCTCCTCATCAGCCTTGCATTCTCGGTTTCCACCGCAGCCCATGCCCAGGCACTGAAGGGTAAGGTGGTGGGCAACGATGGTAAGCCAGTGGCAGATGTGGTTATCTCCGTGCCCGGACATCCGGTGGTTCGTACCGACACCAACGGTGAATTCTCCATCAAGGCCATCAAGGGCGACAAGGCACGCCTCACCTTCCGCCATGACAACTATTATAATAAGGTGGAGTATGTGACCAAGAAGGATGCCGGAAAGGACATCACCGTACACCTTATCTCCACCAAGACTACCCGCTATAACGAGTCTACCGTGTTGCCCGACGGAACCATGGAGGACAATTCCGCCATGTCGGGCAGAAACAACGTGACCCGCAAGGACTTCGCACTTGGTTCGCAGAGTGTGGAGAACGCCATGCGTGACCTGCCCGGTGTGCGCGTGACCAACAAGAGCGGTATGCCCGGTGAGGGTGCCAACATCCAGATGCGCGGCATCAAGAGCATCATCGGCGATACCAATCCGCTCTTTGTCATCAACGGCGTTCCCTATCTGCCCGACAAGAACGAGTCACAGGTCATCGGCGGACTGAGCCGTTCGGTGTTCGAGGCACTCAACGGACAGGACATCAAGAACATTACCGTGCTCAAGGATGGTGCCGCTGCCATCTATGGCTCCATGGCAAGCAACGGCGTGATTCTCATCGAGACCGACCAGGCATCAAAGGAGAACATGAACACCCGTATCTCGTTCAACGCTCTCTATGGCTACAATTGGAACAATGCCCGTCTGCCCTTGATGAATTCCACCCAATACAAGAGCTATCTTACGGACATGGGCCTCACTTATTACGACAATCAGGAGGCATTCTTCAAGGACTTCACTTTCCTGTCGAACCCCAATGCCAACAATGCGGATCTCTACACCTACAACACCAACTGGCAGGATGAGATTATGCACAACTCTTCCACCAAGGACTTCCTGTTCCGTGTGGAGGGTGGTGATGCTATCGCCAAGTATAACATTTCCTTGGGCTATGCCGGAACCGACGGAACCATCCGCGCGACCAACACCGACCGCTACAATGCCCAGATTAATGCTTCTGTGCTCGTGAGCCGCAAGGTGGAAATACAGGCATCCGTGAACACGGCATATCTCACAGGCAACTACATGGAGCAGGGCATGAACTACGAAATCAACCCCTTGCTGGCTGCCTATCGCCGCACACCATTGTTGTCTCCCTATCGTTCAGATATCTACGGTAAACTCATCTCTACCTACAGCACCTACCAGTATGGCGCCATCGACAACGAAGACATGTATGTGTCGAACCCGCTCGCCATTGTCAACCAGGTGACAGCCAAGCAGAAGCAGTATGACCTGAATGCCAAGTTGCAATTGGTCTACACACCTTCGCAGAACCTGACGTTCAATGCCTTGGTGGGTCTCTACTATAACTATAACCAGGAAGAGATGTTCGTGCCCGGTGTGGATGAAGGCGCTGCCATCAAGTACACATCCGACCGCTATGGCATAGCCAATAACATGGTACGTTCCGGCACCAACTACACAGTGAACTGGTTCTACGGACTGAATGGTATCTTCCACAAAAACTTTGCCGACAAGCACGACTTCAAGGCGCAGGTGGGTGCCCAGGTGCTCATGTCAAGTTATGAATATGATGCTGCCTTCGGACGCAACACGCAGAACGACCACATGACCAATATGGGTAGTGCTTCTACTTCAGACAAGCGTTACTTCAGCGGCTACAACAACGACTGGCGCTGGGTCGACATCTATGCGCAGGCAGACTATACCTACAACAACCTGCTCCGCTTGGGCGTGACCGCCGCTTACGACGGTGCCTCCAGCGTTTGCGGCAAGTTGGGCGACATGCGCGTATATCCAGGCTTTGATGCTGTGGTGATGCTGAAGAACAGCTCTCTGCTCCGTCGTGTAGACTGGGTGAACAAGTTGAACCTCTACACCAACTACTCGCTGACGGGTAACAGCCGCTTCGGCACCAAGAACTTCAGCAGCTACTACACGTCTACTCCGTTCCTTGACATTGCCGGCATTGTGCGTGCCAGTCTCGGCACTACCGACCACCTCAAGGCCGAAAAGACGGGTACCTGGAACATCGGTCTCGATGCAGCCCTGCTCAACAACCGCTTGATGCTCGGTGCTGAATATTACCGCAGCAAGACCACAGACGTAATCTTCGCAGGCAATAATTCTGCACTTCTCGGCACCAGTACCTATCTCCGCAACGGCGGCAAGATTGCTGCCAACGGCGTGGAACTGAAAGTGCAGGGCATGCCCGTGGTGATGAAGGACTTCACCTGGACTCTGGGCGGAACCCTCAGCACCATTCACAACCGTGTGCGCGACATGAAGGGACTGGAAGACATCACCTATACACTCTCTGACGATGCTACACTGATTACCCGTAAGCATGAGAATCCTTATTCGTTCTATGGTTATCAGACCAATGACGTCTACTCCACGACCATAGAGGCCAACACTGCCTACACGGATGCCGACGGCAACAAAAAGGCTCTCGTGAACGACAAGGGTGTGGCTTATCAGGCTGGCGACGTGCGCTTTGTAGACCAGAACGGTGACGGCAAGATTGATGCCGACGACCGCGTGGTGCTTGGCTCTGCCACTCCCAAGGCGTTCGGTTCGTTCTTCACCCGCTTTGAATACAAGAACTTTGCGCTCGACCTCGACTTTGGCTATCAGTGGGGTGGCAAGGCCTACAACGCCATGCGCCGCATCACGGAGTCGGGCAAGGACTTCTCCAACCAGGCTGTGTCCATGACACGCCGCTGGAGCATGGAAGGACAGATTACCGATATGCCACGTGCAGAGTGGGGCGACCCACGCGGCAACAATGCCTTCTCTGACCGTTGGATTGAGAAGACCGATTTCATCAAGCTGCGCAACGTGACCTTCAGCTACACGCACAACAAGCCCATCTGGAACTTCATCCAGGGTGCTACGGTCTACGTGACTGGCGAGAATCTGCTCACCTTTACCAACTATCTGGGACTCGACCCGGAGTTTGCCTACAACTACAACGGCATGATGCAGGGTGTGGACTACGGCAAGGTGAACGCACCGCGTTCAGTGAAAGTGGGTGTAAACCTGAAGTTCTAACAAATACTTAATTCGCAAAATTATGATACTGAATATATTCAATAGATGTAAATGGGGAATGGGAGTGGCTGCCGCAGCGCTCTCCCTCTCTCTGACATCCTGCTCCGACTTCTTCAATCCGGAGACCGACGACCAGATTGCCGACAAGGACTATATCTCGGAGAACACCGAGATGTACACAGGCTTCATCGGCATCATCACCAAGATGCAGGCGGTGGGCGACAAGGAAATCCTGCTCACCGACACGCGTGCCGAGATGCTGGAGCCTACCACCAATGCCGGTACCGATTTGGTGAATGTGTATGACTATGCCGACAACCTGAAGGGTAACAGCTATGCGTCACCGGCTGCCTACTATGAACTCATCAATGCCTGCAACGACTATCTGAGCAAGGTGTCTGACTACTGCAAGCAGCCACAGGTGGACGATGAGGTTTGCCAGAACCTCATCTCTTCTACCATCCGCATCAAGGTGTGGGCTTACAAGACAGTCGGCGAAATCTATGGAGAGGCTGCCTGGCTGGATGAGCCAGTCGGCAATGTGGACAAGTTCCTGGAGACTGCACGCCAGAACGTTATCCCCATGAACAAGATTGTGGACAAGTGCCTCGACTTGTTGGAGAATGGTTATAATGGCGTGGCTGCCAACCGAACTGTGGACTGGATAGCTTGGCTCGATCCGGACAATGTGACCAATATAGCCAACTCCAGCTACCGCAAGTGGAACTATATTGTGCCTGCTTACGAAGGACTCTATGCTGAACTCTGCCTTTGGAAGGGCGCCTATATAGACAGTGAACAAGGGGTGGGTTCTGCCGAGGCAAAGGTTTACTATCAGAATGCCGCCGATCAGCTGCTGACAGCCATTAACTCTTATCAGAATTCCTCACAGAATTCGGGCAACAACCCTTATTGGGTGCCTAACGCCGGTACGGCAGGCCGCTACACAAGCATTTGGCAGCAGGCAAGTAAAGACCCCTATGCTCCAGAGAACGTGAGCGTGATTCTGTATGACTATCTCAATGGTCAGACCAACTCGCTCGTGAAACACTTCAACACGGATGCTCCCGCAGAATATCTGCTCGAACCTTCAGAGGCTGGCATGGACAACTTTACCAACAAGGAGAAGAATCCTGGCGGTTCAGACGGAGAGACACGCTACAAGAACCTGATTGGCAAGACCGGTACGGGCTATTATATTGCCAAGTTCCGCCAAAACGGCGGTCGCAGTGGTGTGCGTGCTTCTGCCAACGAAGACGATATACACATCTATATATATCGTGCCATGCAGTATCACCTGATGCTTGCCGAAGCTCTCAACCAGCTCAACCGCTTCACGGCGCTTGGCTGTATTCTCAACACGGGTATGACCAACGCAACCGTTGAAGAGGAGTTGGTGAATGGCACCAATCAGGACGAGTGGCGTGGATTCACCAGCAACTGGACCAAGAACGGTGAAAACGGCACCATCAAGTATCCTCCTATCGGCATCCGCGGTGCTTACAGCCTTTCAGCACGTACCATTCAAGACGCGAAGACATCTGCCGCCAAGCGTGCCAACGACATTCAGGTGCTCAAGGAGTGTGAACTTGAACTCTCCTGCGAGGGCAAGACCTATCCTTGGATGAACCGTGTGGCTGTGCGCTACAACGATGCAAGCATCGTGGCTGATGAAGTTTGCCCCAAGTATGAGGCTTCCGGCAAGGCTGCTACTGTTCGTGCCAAGATTATGAATGGTGGCAACTGGGTGAAATATCCACTTTAGCCTATTCAAGTATTCTCCCTCTCCGTGATGAAGAGGGAGAATACTTACAAGATATTTTTATTTATTAATTTTTCAATTATCTATTAATTTAAAACAATTCAATCATGAAGAAAATTTTTACGCTTGCATTGCTGCTTGTCACTGTGTTGACAGCCAGTGCGAAGAGTAGGACATGGGACTTCACACATTGGAGTGCGGCGACCCTTGCCAATCTTCAGAAAGGTATGTATGCCAATTGTGGAGAAAACTTGAATCCTGCTAATGGTTGGTCCGATGTGGAAAAAGCCAGTGGAGCCAACAAAACCAATGGCAAATGCTTTTGGGAAGTAAAACACCAAGGTTCCACTGCAGGTGCGCAATTGTGTGCAGACGGTCAACCTATGACGGAATTTGAAGGCCTGCTTTATACAAATACTGCAGACCGCTCATTGGCTATAGCTGTTGATTATAACAATGACTATCAAGGCGCTTCCTATCTTTGGACAGGTTCTAAGGACAAAGTGTATTTCGTGATTCCCAATGTCGCTCCTGGTGCCAAAATTACCATGGGTGTGGAGTCTCATAAGCCAACTGACGCCCGCGGCTATAAGCTGTTTGTCGCCAAAAACACGACTTATGATAAGAACGCCCGTGGTACGGAGTTGAAGGATGTTGATGGCAATGCCATTGCACAGCCAACAACTTATGAAGAGCAGACTTGGTATGTTCCAGAAGAAGGACTTACAGAAACTCCCAATGAAGATGGAACATATAATATCATTGTTTACAACACGAATGGTTGTCACTGCTACTTCATCAAGGTGGATGAGGGTGACAATATGGATGAGAAGAAAAGTGTTGCATGGGTTTGCAATGGTGCCG
>CAJKDU010000026.1 GCA_905198745.1 uncultured Prevotella sp.
TATGTGTCAAACTTTTTGCCCGATAAATTCTTTTTACCGATTGTTTTGCCTATTCCCCGGAAGGGAATTGACATTTTTGTTCTTACCTATACGCGAATGTTCCGGCAGATTTACAATACGGAGAGAAAGGATGTATTTAGAGAACACCCGCAACCGGAAATGCAGGAAATGGCACGCCAACCTATCGCTAACGGCACACTGATGCATCATTAATGGCACACTAAGACAGCGCTAACGGCAGAGTAACAAACTTTTTACAACAGCGGTATGGCTTGCAAGCGACTCTCTTCATCCGATTCAACAACTTGGATAACTTTCTTAAAAATCGGTATACATTTGCACAATTACCACATTTTTCATACTTTTGCCAACAAATAAGCTGTGTTCGAACTATGGATTACAACAATGGGGCATTTTCCTCCTTCTGCATTGGCAACCTTTCACGAAGGCTTGGGCTACCCCTTCAAAGAAAAACAACCTATGCCATGAAATTGCGCAGCCTCACATACAGCCTCATCCTGTTGCTCTGCCATGCCACAGGCGCATGGGCACAACAGGAAACGGACTCGCTGACGCATAGTGCCGAAGGCAAGCTCCGCCAGGCATGGGTGCACCGCATTGAAGCCGAATTCATGCAGGGCACCATTCTGCACACCAACTCCTATCTGCAAGGACAGAACTTCGAACTGCGAACCATGAACCATGCCGCCAGCGCCAAACTGAAGTATGCCTTCATGCCACCGCCCGAGAGCGAAATGGCACATATATATAAAGGTGTGTACCAAGGCATTGGCGTGGCACGCCACGACTTCAACCCGCAACTGGGCAACCCCTTCTCGGCATTCATCTTCCAAGGGGCACAGATAGCCCGGCTCTCACGACAACTGACTTTTAACTACGAGTGGAACCTCGGACTCACCTTCGGATGGCACCCCTACGACCGCGAGACCAATCCCGACAACCTGGTCATAGGCTCGCACGTGACGGCTTACATCAACCTCGATGCCTATCTGGCATGGCGACTTTCACGGCAAGTGGACGTGAACATCGGGTGGTCGGTGTCGCACTTTTCCAACGGCAACACCAAGTTTCCCAACTACGGTCTCAACACCACTGGGCCACGGCTCTCCGTGGCATACTATCCCAACCGACAGGCGCTCACGCCCACCACATACAGCCACCCTGCCTTCCAGCGCCACGTGAGCTACGACCTCACCCTCTTCGGTTCGTGGCGACGACGCGGCTACTACACGGAAGAGAATGTGCCACTGGTCATCCCGGGCAGTTTTGCCGTGTTCGGCTTCAACTTCAACCCGATGTACAACCTCAACCACTGGTTCAACCTCGGTGTCTCGCTCGACGGTGTCTACGACCGCAGCGCCAACATTGAGGTGGACGACATCTATGATGTGCAGCAAATCAGCCGCCCCTCCACAGGCAAGCAGATGGCACTCGGACTCTCGGGCAGGGCCGAGTTCGTCATGCCCTACTTCACCATCAACATCGGCATCGGGCAGAACTTTGTCAACAACAAGGGCGATTTCAAGGGTGTCTACGAGACAGTCAACCTCAAGCTCGGCATCACCCGCGCCCTCTTTGCCAACATCGGCTACTGTCTGAACGACTTCAAGCATCCCAACTACCTGATGCTTGGACTCGGTCTGCGCTTCAACCACCGACGCGCCACACGCTAAGAGCAAACAAATGTTAACGGCAGAACGGGGAAATAGAGGAATGAGGAAATTCGTCTATTAACTTTCGCCGAACTTATATTATATTTTTGCAGGAAAAGCGAAAACCGTAACTTTGCAACCGAAATCAACAAGACGGACATGAAGAAATCTGTAATCATAGGAGCCGCACTGATGCTCACCCTCTCGGGAAACCTCTTTGCCCAAAGCGCCAAGCAATGGACACTGAAGGACTGTGTAGACTATGCACTGCAAAACAACATACAGCTGCAGAAGTCTATCATCACCAAAAAGAGCGCACAGGAAGACGTGCTCCAGTCGAAATCGGCACTGCTCCCATCACTCAACTTCTCGACCAGCCAGAACGTGACCTACCGCCCCTGGCCAGAGTCAGGCTCGAGCACCGTTTCCAACGGATATGTACACTCCAGCGTGGACAAGGTGTACTATAACGGAAGCTACACTGTAGGTGCCAACTGGACCGTATGGGACGGCAACCAGAAGCGCAACCAGATGAAACTGAACCAGGTGACTGCCCGGCAGGCTGAGCTCGACTCGGCATACACCGCCAACTCCATACAAGAGCAGATAGCACAGATTTACGTGCAGATACTCTACACCGACGAGGCCATCAAGGTGAACAAGCAGAGCCTGGAAACAAGCCGGAAAAACGAGGAACGGGGCAAGGAAATGCTCAAGGTGGGCAAGATGTCGAAAGCCGACCTGGCACAGCTCACCGCACAGGTGGCCAAGGACCAATACAACATCGTGGAGGCAGAAAGCAACTTGCGCCGCTATAAGCTGCAACTGAAACAGCTACTCGAAATCACCGACGACCAGACCTTCGACGTGGCCATACCCGCCACCACCGACCAACAGGCACTGGCAGAGATACCGGCACTCAACAGCGTGTATGAGGCAGCACTCACCTACCGCCCCGAAATAGAGAGCAGCAAGCTCGGCATAGAATCGAGCGACCTCAATATGGCCATCGCCAAGGCCGGACGCATGCCACAGGTGAACCTGCAGGCCAGTGCCGGCACCAACACCACCACCATGAGTAAGGACGGATGGGGCAGCCAGCTGAAGACCAACTTCGACCTCGGTGCAGGCGTGAGCATCACCGTGCCACTCTTCGACCAGCGCAAGACCAAGACGGCCGTGCGCAAGGCACAACTGCAGCGCGAGAGCAGCCTGCTCGAACTCAAGGAAAAGCAAAAGCAGCTCTACACCACCATTGAAGGCTACTGGATTGACGCCGTAACGAACCAAAACAAGTTCCGCTCTGCCCAAACCAACGTGGAAAGCCAACAGGCCAGCTACGACCTGCTCAGCGAGCAGTTCCGCCTCGGACTGAAGAACATCGTGGAACTGATGACCGGCAAGACTAACCTGCTCAACGCACAACAAGACGAACTACAGAGCAAATATATGGCTATTCTCAATCAGCAAATGCTGAAGTTCTACGAGGGTGAAGGATTGTCTATGTAAGGATAACATTTTAACTGACACAAAGAAAACAACAATATGAAGAAGATCAGCAAAGTATGGATTGCCGTAGTGGTGATAGTCATCGTGGCTATTGCCTTCTGGCTCCTCTCGGGCAAGAAAGACAAGGCAACCCTCCAGTTCGACACAGCCAAGGTAGAAACTGGCACCATCACCAAGAGCATCACCGCCACAGGCACCATCGAGCCGGTGACATCGGTAACGGTCGGTACTCAGGTGTCGGGTATCGTGAGCAAGCTCTATGTAGACTACAACAGCGTGGTCAAGAAAGGACAGGTTATCGCCGAACTCGACAAGACCAACCTCATCAGCGAACTGAACACAGCCAAGGCCAACCTGGCAAGTGCAGAGAGCACCATGAGGTATGAGCAAGCCAACTTCAACCGCTACAAGACCCTCTACAAGAAGGGACTCGTGAGCGCCGACGACTACGACAACGCACTGCTCAACTACAACAAGGCCAAAGAGAGCGTGGCTTCATCCAGGGAAATGGTGGCCAAGGCACAGACCAACCTCGGCTATGCCACCATCACCTCGCCCATTGACGGCGTGGTACTCTCGAAGTCGGTGGAGGAAGGACAGACCGTGGCTGCCAGCTTCAACACGCCTGAACTCTTCACCATAGCCAATGACCTGACCAACATGCAGGTTGTGGCAGACGTTGACGAGGCCGACATAGGCGACGTGAAAGCCGGCGAGCGCGTAACCTTTACCGTGGACACCTATCCGGACGACACGTTCCAAGGCACCGTGACACAGGTGCGCCAGGAAGCCACGACTACCAACAACGTGGTGACCTACGAAGTAGTGATCAGCGCTCCCAATGCTGACCTCAAGTTAAAGCCAGGACTCACCGCCAACGTGACCATCTTCACACTCGAGAAGACAGGCGTGACCAACGTGCTGAGCAAGGCCCTGCGCTTCACTCCTACCAAGGAGACCGTGAACGGAGCCAAGATTATAGACTGCAAGGGCAAGAACAAGGTGTGGACCAAGGAGGGCAACGTGTTCCGTGCACATGCCGTGACACTGGGCATCACCGACGGCACACGCACTGAGATACTGAGCGGCGTGAGCAAGGGCACCGTAGTGGTGACCAACGTGAAGGCACAGGCTGCCAACCCTGAAGACGACGACGCCACTGCCGACAGCGGAGAGAAAAGTCCCTTCGCACCGGGCCCTCCAGGAAAGAACAAGAAAAAGTAAACTATTATGCCAAACGATAAGAAGGTAGTCATAGAACTCGACAACGTGAAACGCGAGTTCACCGTGGGCGACGAAATCGTGCATGCCCTGCGAGGTGTATCGTTCAAAATCTACGAGGGCGAGTTCGTGACCATCATGGGTAAATCGGGGTCGGGCAAGTCTACACTGCTCAACCAGTTGGGATGTCTCGACACGCCGTCCAGCGGAGAGTACTATCTCGACGGGGTATCGGTGAGAAAGATGAGCAAGTCGCAGCGCGCCATACTGCGCAACCGCAAGATAGGCTTCATCTTCCAGAACTATAACCTGCTGCCGAAGACCACCAGCGTGGAAAACGTGGAACTGCCGCTGATGTACAACTCAGAAGTGACCGCCAAGGAACGGCACGAACGCGCCGTGGAAGCCCTGAAGGCTGTGGGACTGGGCAACCGCCTCTACCACAAGAGCAACCAGATGTCGGGTGGACAGATGCAGCGCGTGGCAATAGCCCGAGCACTGGTGAACAATCCCGCCGTCATACTTGCCGACGAGGCAACGGGTAACCTCGACACACGCACATCGTTCGAGATACTTGTACTCTTCCAGAAATTGTATGCACAAGGCCGCACCATCATCTTCGTGACCCACAACCCCGACATTGCCAACTACTCGAGCCGCAACATCATGCTGCGCGACGGCAAGGTAATCAGCGACGAATACAACAAGAACATACTGTCGGCAGCCGAGGGACTGGCAGCCCTGCCACCCAATACCGACGAATAACAAAGAAGCGACATGAACTATACGAATCTTTTCAAGATAGCCATCCGGGCAATAGGAGCCAACAAGCTTCGCTCCTTCCTCACCGCACTCGGCATCATCATCGGTGTCGCCTCGGTCATCACTATGCTCGCCATCGGACAAGGCTCCAAGAAGAGCATACAGGCCAACATAGCCGAGATGGGATCAAACATGATCATGATTCATCCGGGTGCCGACATGCGAGGCGGTGTCAGACAGGATGCCTCGTCGATGGAAACGCTCAAGATGAACGACTATCAGTCACTGAAAGACGAGTGTAACTACATCTCCGCCATCAGTCCGGTGGTGAACAGCTCCGGACAGTTCATATACGGAAGCAACAACACACCATCGAGCATCTACGGCGTGAACCAGGACTATCTCGCCATCCGGCAGCTCTCTGTCGACGAAGGCGAGATGTTCACCGACGCTGATATCAAGGCAAGCGCCAAGGTGTGCGTGCTCGGACAGACCGTGGTGGACAACCTCTTCCCTGACGGCAGCGACCCAGTGGGCAAGGTGGTGAGATTCAATTCCATCCCCTTCCGCGTTATCGGCGTGCTGAAGAAGAAGGGCTACAACACCATGGGCATGGACCAGGACGACCTGGTGCTCGCCCCCTACACCTCTGTCATGAAGCGTATTCTGGCTCAGACCTATCTGGGTAGCATCGTGTGCTCCGCCCTCACCGAGGACCTCACCGACAATGCTACTACCGAGATAACAACCATCCTGCGACGCAACCACAAGCTCAAGGAGGCCACCGAAGACACGGAAGGCGACTCTGACGACTTCAACATACGCTCACAGGAAGAGCTGGCGTCGATGATGAACTCCACCACCGACATGCTGACCATCCTGCTCGGTTGTGTGGCAGGCATCTCACTGATAGTGGGCGGCATCGGCATCATGAACATCATGTACGTGAGTGTCACCGAACGTACCCGAGAGATTGGTCTCCGCATGAGTGTGGGCGCCCGCGGCGTAGACATTCTCAACCAGTTCCTCATCGAGGCCATCCTGCTGAGCATCACGGGCGGCATCATCGGAGTGCTGCTGGGTGTGGGAGCTTCATATGCCGTCAAGCTGATAGCCCACTGGCCCATCTACATACAGCCATGGAGTGTAGTGCTGAGCTTTGCCGTGTGCTCATTCACCGGCGTGTTCTTCGGCTGGTACCCGGCCAAGAAGGCAGCACAACTCGACCCCATCGAGGCCATCCGCTACGAATAGCAAGAACCATAAGAAAGACAACAAGATAAAATTAGAATTAATCCGAGAGAATGTTACCGGCTACGTCAGCGGACTTAAGACACGGTAACATGTAAATTGACGTTTATTGTGTATGACAATATGGAGCCGACGTGATGTCGCCTCCATATTTTTGATTTATCTATCAAAAAAAGACAAATGATGAAAGCCAACAAGGAAACCATACAGCGCATTGCGCTCCACACCATGTTCTGCATGCTGATGCTCCTCACGCCTATCATGTTCGTAGGCAGTGACGACCATCTGTCGCTGCAGAAATACTGTGCGCAGGTGGCCTCGCCACTTGCACTGCTGCTGGTGTTCTACATGAACTATCTCTTTCTCGCCCCCAAGTTTCTGCTGCACGGCAAGCGCGCCAAGTTCTTCCTCATCAACATTGTGGTGATTTGTGCTTTGGGCATGGGAGTTCACATGTGGATGGAAAGGCAGTTCAAGAAAGAGCAGCCCAAGACAGAACAGACAGAACGCCGCAGAGAGAGAAGGAAACGCAAGCACCGCCCCGGACCAAGTTTCATGTTCTTCTTCCTTAGAGACATCTTCAACTTCTCGCTCGCCGCCACCACTGCCACCGCCATCATCCTGGCAGGCAAATGGACCGAGGCGGAAAAGGCAAGGCGCGAGGCGGAGGCCGCACGGACCGAAGCCGAGCTGAAGAACCTGCGCAGCCAGATAAACCCACACTTCCTGCTCAACACGCTGAACAACATCTATGCCCTCACCGCCTTCGACCAAGACAAGGCACAGGACGCCATTATCGAGCTGAGTAAGCTGCTGCGCCACGTGCTCTACGACAACCAGGCGGCACAAGTGCCGCTGAAAGACGAAGTGCAGTTCATACACAGCTACGTGAAACTAATGAAGATGCGACTGCCCACCAGCGTGGAAGTGACCGAAAAGGTAGACATTCCCGAGAAACTGGAAACAAACATCGCACCACTCATCTTCATCTCGCTCATCGAGAACGCCTTCAAGCATGGCATCAGTCCGACGGAGAAGAGCTTCATCCACATAGACATCCATGCAGACCGGCAGGCCATCGTATGCTGCATAGAAAACAGCAACCACCCCAAGACGCAAGCCGACAGAAGCGGACACGGCATAGGACTGATGCAGGTGGAAAGAAGACTGGAACTGTCTTATCCCGGAAGATACGAATGGGAGAAAGGAATAGACAATAACGTGTATAAATCTCAAATCACCATATATGACACTGACATGCGCAATCATTGACGACGAGCCTCTGGCAGCCGGACTGCTCGAGAGTTATGCCAAGAAGACGCCTTTCCTGGAACTGACCGGCACCTACGGCAGTGCTGTCCAGGCCATGAGCGACCTGCGTCAACGCCCCGTTGACCTGTTGTTTCTCGACATTCAGATGCCGGAACTCAGCGGCATGGAGTTTGCCAAACTTCTGCCCAAACAGACCAAGATTATATTCACGACGGCTTTCGGCCAGTATGCCATAGAGGGCTACAAGGTGCAGGCCATCGACTACCTGCTCAAGCCCATCTCTTACGAGGAGTTCCTGCGGGCAGCCAACAAGGCTCTCGACATGTGCCAGCCGGCAACAGCCCCTGCTGCCGCTACGCCGCAGGATGCGGAACGCTATATCTTCGTGAAAAGCGAATACAAGCTGATGAAGGTCAACTTCGACGACATTATCTTCATTGAGGGCGTGAAAGACTATGTGAAGATTTATCTCGACAACGGACAGAAGCCCATCATGTCGCTGATGAACATGAAGAAGGTTGAGGAGACACTGCCCAGTCCGGAGTTTCTGCGCACCCACCGCTCCTACATTGTACACACCGACAAGGTGACGGTAATAGACCGTGGCCGCATCGTCTTCGGCGACAACTACATACCCGTGTCCGACAGTTATAAGGAAGACGTGCAGAAGTATCTCGACAAGCACTTGCTGGTATAGCAACGATAAAGCGCCGGAACCACGGCCCTACTCAAGGGTCCGGTTCCGGCGCTTTGCCTTTATGTTTTCTAAATCTTTCGCTTATTGTTGCTCGGTCTGTTCCTCTTCCACGGCGTCACAGTGCTCGAGGAGTTTCACGGCATCCACATACTGAGCGATTCCCTGCGCCACTTCCTTGGCTGCTTTCATGGCGAGGACCACAGTCTGGGGATGATGCACCACGTCGCCACCGGCGAACACGCCACGACGGGTGGTCATGCCGTAAGGACGCTCCACCACCTTCACATATCCCTTCTCGTCTACTTCAATGCCATTAGTCGTCGACACGATGCGGTTGGCAGGACGAGAACCGATGGCGAGGAAGATGCGGTCGAACGGCAAAGTCTGCTCGCCGTCGGGAGTATTGAGATGGGCTGCCACCAGGCGGCCCTTGTCGTTGCCGAGGAACTCGATGGTGGAAGATTCCCACATGAACTTCACGCCCTCTTTGACAGCCTCTTCGTATTCAGCCTGAATGGCAGGCATGTCGGCTTGTGTACGGCGATAGATAACCGTGACGTCGGCTCCCAGACGGATGGCCGTGCGGGCTGCGTCCATCGCCACGTTGCCGCCGCCAATGACGCCCACCTTGTCGCCTTCACGAAGCGGCACCATGTTGCGGCCGATAGCGCCCTCGTTGAAGGCGTTCACGTTGTGTAGCAGATAGGTTGACTGGCTCACGCCCTTGAGGTCACGGCCCGGCACACTGAGGTCTTGCGGCAAAGCGGTACCTGTGCCCATGAAGATGGCGTCGAATCCGTCGGCAAACAAACTGTCTACCGTGACGTTGTTGCGTCCCACCAGACAGTTGAGCACAAAGTTGACACCCAGTTCCTCAATCTTCTTGATTTCCGCTCTTACCACACTCTTGGGCAGGCGGTATTCAGGAATACCATACATGAGCACACCGCCCGGCTCTTCCTGTCCCTCGAAGATGGTAACGCTGAATCCCTGTCGTGCCAGGTCGCCGGCCACGGTCAGACCGGCAGGCCCCGAACCGATGACAGCCACCTTACCGCGGGTTTTCTGCGACAACTTCTCACGGATGAGGTTCATGTCGGTATCGAAGTCTGCAATAAAGCTCTCGAGTTTGCCTATCTCAATGCCCTTGCCTTTCTTGGCAAGCACGCAATGGCCCTGGCATTGCTTCTCGTGGGGGCACACGCGGCCACAGATGGCTGGCAAATTGCTTTTCTCATTGATGATGCTCATCGCCTCGCCCATGTTACCCATAGAAAGAGCATGGATGAAATCTGGAATATTGTTCTCGATGGGGCATCCTTTTTTGCACTGCGGAATCTTACAATGCAAGCATCTCTTGGCTTCATCGATGGCTTCCTTCGGAGTGAAGCCTTTGTTAACTACGTCAAACGGATTTACTTCTTTATTCATTGTTCCTTAGTTTGCTATCTCAAGTTTGCAAAATTACTCATTTATTACTAACCGCACAGAAACGACGCCGTTTTATTAACTTTTCTTAATCATAAGATGCAATAAAACTCAAACTTTTGCCACAATAAAGCCTCTTTTGATAAATATTTGTTACTTTTGCACTCACCTTTCCCGTGTGCAATAATGCCTTCGGGACAACCTTTAAACACATATATAGAATATGTATCAACTATCGGAAAGGACAATCGGTCAATGGCTCGAGTATTGGGCCGAGAATGACCCGGACAAGGAATACATCGTTTATTCGGACCGCAACCTGCGGTGGACTTACAGATATTTCAACAGTCGCGTGGACGAACTCGCCAAGGGACTGATGGCCATAGGCGTGAAGCAAGGCACTCATGTGGGCATCTGGGCTGCCAACATTCCCGACTGGACCACCATGCTCATGGCTTGCTCCAAGTTGGGAGCCGTGACCATCACGGTGAACACCAACTTCAAGCAATACGAGGTGGAGGACCTGTGCCTGCGGTCGGACATGGAGGTGCTGTGCATTGGCGACCACAACAAGGACAATAATTTCGTGCAGATGACCTACCAGATGCTGCCTGAACTGAAGACGCAGCCCTTCGGACAGTTGCGCAGCGACAAGTTGCCTTGCATGCGGCAGGTTATCTATTTCGGTGCCGAACCGCACAGGGGCATGCACACCATCAACGAGGTGATGACCATGGCCATGACTACCGACGACAACGAATATGCCGAGGCAAGGCTGAAGGTGCACTGCCGCGACTTAGTCAACATACAGTATACCAGCGGCACGACGGGGTTTCCCAAGGGCGCCATGCTGAGCCACTACGGCATCTGCAACAACGGATTCTACACGGGCGAGCATCTGAACTTCAGCGACAAGGCACGCCTGTGTGTATGCGTGCCGTTCTTCCATTGTTTCGGTCTGGTGCTGGGCATCATCAACTGCCTGGTACACCACTGCACGATGGTGGTCACCGAGCGCTTTGACCCGCTGCTCGTGCTGGGCAGCATACACAAAGAGCGATGCACACACCTTTACGGCGTGCCCACCATGTATCTGGGACTGCTCAACCATCCCATGTTCAACCTGTTCGACTTGCGTTCGCTCCAGGCAGGAATCATGGCAGGAAGCATCTGTCCGGTGAACATTGTGAAGCGCGTGGAGCGCGAGATGTTCATGAAGGTGACCAGCGAATATGGCTTCACCGAGGCGTCTCCGGGCATGACAGCCACCCGGTGGGACGACCCGTTCGACGTGCGCTGCCACACCGTGGGCAAGGCTTTCGAGCACGCGGAGGTCAAGGTGCTCGACAAGGAGGGCAAGGAATGTCCTGTCGGTGTGGAAGGTGAGTTGTGCAATCGGGGCTACAACAACATGCTCGGCTACTACAAGGACGAGAAATCAACACGGGAAATACTCGACGAAAACGGCTTCCTCCACACCGGCGACTTGGGATTCCTTGACGAGAACGGCAACTTCCACATCACGGGCCGCATCAAGGAAATGATTATCCGTGGCGGAGAAAACATCTATCCGAGCGAGATTGAGACCTTCCTTTACAACATGCCGGAAGTGAAAATAGTGCAGGTGGTAGGTGTGCCCTCGGAGAAATACGGCGAGTCGGTGGGCGCATTCATCCAGCTGAAAGACGGATGCCATCTGGAAGAATCGGACGTGCGCGACTTCTGCCACGACAAGATAGCCCGCTACAAGGTGCCCAAATACGTGTTCTTCATAGACGAATGGCCCTTGACAGGCAGCGGCAAGATTCAGAAATTCAAGCTCAAGGAGATGAGTCTCGAGCTATGCAAGAAGATGGGCATCAAGGTGATTTAAGGTGCATCCGACATAGGGAATAGCACATGATGCCACAGTATCTGAACAAATACCAAAGGCTTTCCGGTTCCCAATAACCCAATTGCAGTTTGTCAGTGGCAGACTTACGCCTCGCAAGTAGCAGACTTACGGAGTGTTAATGGCAGACTTACACCTCGCAAGTGGCAGACTTACGGAGTGTTAATGGCAGACTTACGCCTCGCAAGTGGCAGACTTACGGAGTGTTAATGGCAGACTTACGCCTCGCAAGTGGCAGACTTCTACATGATCCCACTACCTGGACAACAAATAGCCAGGTAGTGGGATTATTTTGGGGCATTCCACTTGAACTTGACAAGTGATGGATAAGTGATAGAAGTGAGGGATTTTTAGCCATCTATCACGCATCCATCACTCCATCTATCTCACTTAAATACAAGCAAATAATGTAAAACATTAAGAAAAGTGATAGATAATGGCGAAAAAACGAAAAACTTTTCTTGCGCGTGCGCGCGCGTGAGAAGCAAAGCCACACAAGGCAGCAAGAGAACAAAGCCAAGCAAATGCGGTTCTTCCCGAAATATCTGTATTTCAACCCACTTTGTCCCTTTTAAGAACCGTTACGCTTGGCTGTTAGCCGAAAAATATGTATCTTTGCAGAGTTTTTAGATAACCAAAGATTAAAGATGAAGGATATTTGTTGCATCGGGCATATCACGCTTGACAAGATTATCACACCGCGCCGCACCGTTTACATGTCGGGTGGCACGTCGTTCTACTTTTCCTATGCCCTCAACAGTCTGCCCAAGACCGTGGACTACCAATTGGTAACAGCTTTGGGCAAATCGGAAATGAATGCCGTAGCAGAGATGCGTGCGGCGGGCATTGACGTGAAAGCGTTCACGAGCAGTAACACCGTTTACTTTGAAAACAAGTATGAAGATAACTTCAACAACCGTTCACAACGCGTGCTCGCCAAAGCCGACCCGTTCACACTCGACGAGGTAAGCGACCTGGACGCCAAGATATATCACCTGGGAACCCTGCTCAACGATGATTTCTCGCCCGAAGTGGTGAAATTTCTGTCGGAGAAAGGCAAGGTAAGCATTGACGTGCAAGGCTACTTGCGCGAGGTGCGCGGCCAGCAGGTCTACCCCATCGACTGGACCGACAAGATGGACGTGCTCCGCTATACCGACATTCTGAAGCTCAACGAGCACGAGATGGAGGTGGTAACGGGCATGACCGACGTGCACGAAGTGGCAAAGCTCATTGCCTCATGGGGCGTGAAGGAGGTGGTGCTAACCCTGGGTAGCGAGGGCTCGGTAGTCTATGCGGAAGGCCAGTTCCACGAGATACCTGCCTACCGACCAGCCCAACTCATTGACGCCACCGGTTGTGGCGACACCTATAGCGCCGGCTATCTATGGTGCCGAAGCCAAGGCGAAAGCTACAAAGAGTCTGGCAAGTTTGCCGCAGCCATGTGCACGCTCAAGCTCGAACACAACGGACCGTTCGACCGGCACATAGAAGACGTGGTCAAGATAATAAAAGGTTAACCCAAAAAATTACAGCCTTTAGTGTGCGCCCTGCAACACTAAAGGCTTACTTGTATATCCGCCCTATATATATGGCCAGCAATCCCATACAATCCCTACAACAGCAACGGCTACTCCTCCAGATGGAGTATGCGGCAGAAAAAGAAGCCTTCCGCAAGCAGACCGAAACCATCGGCATGCAGCGCAAGGTGAAGCGCGGCGATGCCTGGTATCCCGTCAAGGTGGGAAGCAGCTACTACAACTCACTCAACCAGATGGCTGTTGAGGTGACACGCACAGCCGACCAGGAGATTGAACACAACTTTGAGTTCGGGCGTCCCGTATGCTTCTTCACCGTCACCAAGGCAAATGGTGGCAAAAACGAAATACACTATTTCCACGCCACGGGCACCGTGAGCTTTGTCGACGGCGACCGCATGGTGGTCACCCTGCCCGACGGAGCCGACGTTCTCGCCCTGGCACAAGCCGACCAGGCAGGCATACAACTGTTTTTCGACGAGACCAGCTACCGCCTGATGTTCGAGGCGCTCGACCGCACCATCAGTGCCAAGGGCAACCGCCTGGCCTATCTGCGCGACCTGTTCTACAGCCGGCAACCCGCAGGCCGCTTCACCTTCGACCCGATACGTTTCCCCTGGCTCAACGCCACACAGGAAAAAGCGGTGAACGAAGTGCTGCGCGCCAAGGACGTGATGGTGGTGCACGGGCCTCCAGGAACGGGCAAGACCACCACACTCGTGGAAGCCATCTACGAGACACTGCGCCGGGAAAACCAGGTACTGGTGTGTGCGCAAAGCAACATGGCGGTGGACTGGATATGCGAGAAACTGGAAGACCGGGGACTGAACGTGCTGCGCATCGGCAATCCCACCAAGGTGACCGACAAGATGCTTGCCTCCACCTACGAAAGGCGCTTCGAGTCGCATCCCGACTACCCGCAACTGTGGAGCATCAGGAAGACCATCCGCGAGATGCGCAAAAACCACAAACGGGGTGACGACCGCTGGCACCAGAAGATGGACCGGCTGAAAGCACGCGCCGTGGAACTGGAGCTGCGCATCCGCAGCAACCTCTTCGGCGAGGCAAGGGTCATTGCCTCCACCCTCGTGGGGTCTGCCAACCACCTGCTCGACGGAATGAAGTTCGGCACGCTCTTCATCGACGAAGCCGCACAGGCACTCGAGGCAGCCTGCTGGATACCCATCAGGCGCGCCACCAGAGTGGTTCTTGCCGGCGACCACTGCCAGCTTCCGCCCACCGTGAAAAGTTTTGCCGCACTCAAGGCGGGACTGGGCAAGACCCTGATGGAGCGCATTGTGGAAAACAAGCCCGAGGTGGTGACACTGCTGCAAGTGCAGTATCGCATGAACGAACAAATCATGCACTTCTCGAGCAACTACTTCTACGACGGAAAGGTAGAGAGCGCCCCGCAAATCAAACACCGCGGCATACTCGACTATGACACGCCCATGGTATGGGTGGACACGTCGGAAATGGACTGCAAGGAGGAATTCATCGGCGAGAGTTTCGGCAGAGTGAACAAGACCGAGGCCGAACTGACACTCGACCAACTGGAGCAATACTTCACCAAGATAGGCAAGCAGCGTGTGTTGGAGGAGCGCATCGACGTGGGCGTCATCTCGCCCTACAGGGCACAGGTGCAATACCTGCGCCGCCTCATCCACAAGCGCGAGTTCTTCAAACCCTACCGGCAACTCATCACCGTGAACACGGTCGACGGATTCCAGGGACAGGAGCGCGACGTCATACTCATCTCTCTCGTGCGTGCCAACGACGAAGGACAAATTGGTTTCCTGCGCGACCTGCGCCGCATGAACGTGGCCATCACACGGGCAAGAATGAAAGTCATCATCCTGGGAGATGCCCAAACCATGACCCGTCACCCCTTCTACAAACAACTTTTCGAGTATATCCACCAGACTGGACAAATGGACAAATAAAAAGAAAATAGCCAATTTAATTTGCAAAAACAGATTAATTTGGCTATTTTTGCACACAACCTGACGTAATCAAAGCGAAAGAAACACTCCATTACCTATTATATCCACATTAGTTACAGTGTTACATGAGATTTAAAACTATCATAATATGCCTTCTTGCAAGCCTTCTTCGTGTCCATGCCAATGGACGTCTGTTCTGCAACATCAAGGAGTTTGCACCCAATTCCGGATTGGTGCAACGGCATGTATCCAATTCCCTCATCGACAAATCCGGCTTCATGTGGCTCGCCACATGGAACGGACTGGTGCGCTTTGACGGCTACAACTTCTACACCTTCAAGCCTACGGTCTATTCCAGGAACGACATCTACACCAACCGGGTGTACAACATGAAGCTCAATGCCTGCAACGATCTCTGGTGCGTGTCGCTCGACGAACAGCTTTACCACTTCGACACCAAACTCAACCTCTTCACCAACGCATCTGCCAACATACCCGGCATCCGCACAAAGAAAGTGGCCCACATCTTCACGCTCAACGAGCCCGTGACCTGGATAGAGTTCAAGGACGGCAGCTGCATGCGCGTCAACGACCGTGACCCAATGAAGGAATACACCCTGTTTGCGCCCGGAAAGCTATATCCGAAAGGGGCTAAACTGCACAAGGTGCGCAAATTGTCCAACGGAGACGAATGGATGCTGACCAATAAGGAGGCGATATGCTACAACAGCCAAACACGCCTCAAGGGCGACTACCAGTTCATCTTTGAGGTGAACGGCTACCAGTACCTGGTGTCGAGCAAGGGTGTGGTCACCAAGATGAGAAACCACAGGACAGTGCAAACATTCAAGCTTTGGAAGCAGGACCTGAAGCTGAACAAAGTCAGCGTGAAGAATGGCTTTGCCGCCATTGCCACTTCCCAGGGACTGGCGGTAATGGACGTGAAACGGGGCGTCACGAGAAAATATGCCGAAGGCAAAGTGGTGGAAGACGTGCAGTTTGACTCCAAGCAACGAATCTGGGCCTTTACCGACGACAACCGGATGACGCTCGTCAATCCGCAAGCCAACACATCAGCCGTTTTGCTTACCGACGCCTTGTCTACAAGGACCAAGCGAAAGTCACGCCAAATCATCCTGGAAGACAAAGACGGATGCGTCATCGTGAAACCGGTGGCAGGTGTGCTCTCCTATTACGACGAGTCTACCGGCACTTTGCTCCCCGTTGTCCCCGAGAACGGAGACATCAGCGAGATAGTTCCCCGATCGGAAATCAGTCGCTACATTGTTGACTTCCAGCACAATCTTTGGTGTTTCCACGAAGAGCGGAGCATCTTCATCAGTTTCAACCACGAATATTTCATCCACCGGCAAAACCGCGACAGGGTGGAAACGCGCGCCATGCTTTGCGACGCACAGGGCAGAGAATGGATTTCAGACCGTTCCAATGCCGTTGCCGTCTATCGGAACAACAAGTCGGCATGCGCCTTCCTTCAGCCCAACGGCAACTTGGGAACCTCACAGACAGCGTTCACCTCTTCGCCCATCTACAGCATGGCAGAAGACAAACTGCACCGCATCTGGATTGGCACCAAAGGCGAAGGCGTGTATCTGCTCACCCCCAAGGATGATGCCAGAACCCAATACGGTGTAGAGCACTTCTCAGCCCAACATCCCCAAAGCGCCAACGGACTCGACTGCGACAGCATCTATGCCTTGGCGGCAGACGCTCAAGGCAACATGTGGATAGGCACCTACGGCAAGGGACTCATCCGTGCCACCACCGACGCACACGGCCACACATCATTCAAGCCGCTGAAACTGGACGAGGAATACAACAAGGTGCGCACCATCAAGCCCTATGGGCGCCATGCGTTGCTTGTGGGAACAACAGCCGGACTCGTGAGTTTAGACCTGCGAACGGGAGGGCGCACAAAGTATTACAACACGTATCGCAAGGAGGAATGGGGACTGCAAGCGTCTGACGTCATGGAGATTGTCGTGCAGGGAAGCAGGATTTATCTCTGCGTATACGGCTACGGCATCAGCGAAGTCACGTCGGACGATGTGTTGACCGACAAAATACATTTCAAAAACACGCCGTTCCCCAACTCGGCAGCCGCCGACCAAATCAAGGCTGCCGTTAGTGACGGCACCAACATCTGGGTAGTGGCGGAAACGGCACTCGTGAAATACATGCCCGACAAGAAACGCTACTACATATTCGACCAAGACGATTTCATGAGCGATATCATCTTCTCTGAAGCCATGCCTGTGGTCAACGGAAACAATGTCACGGTGGGTACTTCCGACGGTGTTTTGTGTTTCGACTCCGAGACTCAGCCGCTTGCCGTGAAGAGCGAGATTGTATTTACTGGCATCCAGTATCAGAACGACATGGACATCAGGCCCGTCAACGACCTCAACAAGCTCACCATCACTCCCGAACAGCGCAGTTTTTCGCTCTATCTCTCCTCTCTCGACTATGAGGGGTGCAAGAACATCCGCTACCGCTACTTCCTGGAAGGCTACGACAAGAACTGGAACTATGCCGACGACGGGCAGCATGCCGTGAACTACAGCAACTTGCCTGCAGGCCAATACAAGCTGAAAGTGGAAGCCACTGACGCCAACGGAACCTGGGGCGAATGTCGCCGGGAAATCGAGGTGAACGTGACGCCACTGTTCACGGAAACCATCTGGTTCCGCCTGTTCTTGGCTCTTCTTGCCGTAGGAGCTGTGGTGGGCATGGTCTATGCCATCATCTATCTGAACAAGGTGCGCCACGTGCTGCAAAAGAAATACAGCCTGCTGATGACCGTGGAGGAGGTGGCTCCGAAACTGGACAAGAGTGCGAAGACCAAAAGCATGGACTCAAGCGACAAGATCATACGCGACACCGTGGAGTATGTGAACAGCAACATCTCACAGAGCAACATCCTCATCGACAATATAGCCCGTCATCTCGGCATGAGCCGCACCGCTTACTACACACGCATCAAGGAAACCACCAGTCTGTCGCCGTCCGACTTTATCCGCCAACTGCGCATCCGCCATGCCCTGCAGCTGCTCAAGCAAGGCGACCTGCCTATCTCGGAAGTAGCGTTCAAGGTGGGTTTCACCGATCCGAAATACTTCACCAAGTGTTTCAAGGCGGAGATGGAAATGACACCATCGCAGTATGTGCAACAGTGCAAAACAGAAATAAAAAACATACTGGTTTAGTTGCATAATTGTGTGAATTTATGTTATCTTTGCGGACTTCTAACAATTTAAATAGAACCGACATGAAAAAGAAGAACATGCAAATAACGACAAAATGGGCACAAATTCTGCCTGCTGTCCTCACCGCCTTGATGATGGTGATGCCGGCGTGCAGTTGGGCCGAAAAGAAGATCGACAAAGCCTCAGGGGTTGAGTACGAGAGGATTATTGAATACGACGGTCTGCAATTGATGGACGACTATATAGAGATAACCGGTCCCGGCAATCAGAAGGATCCAAATACGATCAACATCCCCGAGACCATAGAGGGTCGTCCTGTACGCGTTATTGCCAAGAATGCCTTTAAGGACGACTTACGCCTTATCTATTTGACGATAAATCCATCAGGTTCGGACGATTTCTTCATAGAAGAATCTGCCTTTGAAGGTTGTAAGAATCTGCGTTCCATCACCATTAACAGCGACCCTATATATGCGTTTATTAGAAAATACGCCTTCCGTAACACAGGAATAACTATTTTGCATCTCCCGTCCTTCGTTAGCTCTAATTGGCATTTCGAAGACGACGTGTTTGAGGGCAGCGACTTAACCAAAGTTTGGGTAGAGTCTATTTATCAGTACCCCAATATAGGCAACAACACATTTGGGGATAAGATTAAAGACATTACTTGCCCATATTTGCAATCAGCAAGACTCAAAGAAAATTGGTCGGGTTATGCAGACTACATCAGAGAGGACTATCAATTGCTTGATGAAGACAGAGGCTTCCTTGCCAGCAATGGAATGACAGAGGGGCCATACTGCCCACACCAATTGGTGTTAAGACGCAAAAACCTAACTCCGGGCCAATATTTCACGACTTATCTGCCATTCGATATGGGACGTACATACAAAGACATTTACAAAGACATTGAACTGATAGCGACACCTACAGGGCAGATCATTCACAACACCGAGAACGACACCTACCTCGTGGTTATGAAAAAGTGTACTGACGATGACTACATAAAAGCCGGCACACCCTTGCTCTTAAAGTTGAAGGATAATGTCAAGTATATAGGGTTTACCAACGACAACAATGTGGAACCGTTCAAAGTCCAACCTACCGACCCAACCAAGATGACAGTGCTCGACTGGGACGGGAAGAGCGGATTCATGACCGAAAACAACTCGATAGATATCCAATTCACTGGCAGCTATGACCCTGTGACGAACGGCTCAAAAGACATTTGGTCGTTTAACGGTGACGGCTCGTTCAGTAAACTCAGCGGTACCCTCAATGCTTTCCGCATGTATCTCACTATAGATGCCGCCACGTCAGCCAACGTCAACCGCATCAGCATAGTCGACTTTGGCACTACAGGCATCGAAGGAACCACCGTGAAGAAGCCATCGAAAGTTTCAAGCGCCATCTACTCCCTCGACGGCAGACTGGTCAGCAAGGACGGTTCCACCGCAGGACTCGCCAAGGGTCTATACATACAGGGCGGTAAGAAAGTGATTGTCAGATAAATGCGATGGAAGAAGGGTGACTAAAAGAAATCACGAACAGAACCGACTTACAAGTATAAATGACTACACATAGCCTCAAAGCAAGCTAAACAACGCCCTGTTTAGTCTACCATTAGGAATCGCGCCCTGCAAAGACAAAGGCACGCAGAAACACAGACCGATGTTTCCACTTTTGTCCTTGCAGGGCGTGATGTTTGTTGTCTGTCACCAACAACATGGGCAAGGCTATGGTTTCGTTAGTTTTACACCCCTTCTCACAACTTTGCAAAGCACCCGAACACCATCAACAAGAAGCTGGTCACCACACAAGATATACCAAGTTACTGACAGGAAACGACTGTTTACCCCATCCCTTTACAGTCTGGCAATCATTGCACGGCATGGTGAACAGATTTTGGGCAATCCATCCAATACTTGAAAAACTGCAAATCGGTGATAGATATTAAACCTTCTATCACTCATTTATCACTCCACTTATTTCGTTTACAATCAGCTGAACAATGTCAATTATCAAGAAAAAGTGATGGATAACATGAAGAAACGGAAAATCTTTCCTGCGCGCGCATGCGCGCAGACAATATACTTCAAGAGCAAGGAAGCCCGCCACACATCACGTGTAGCGGGCTTCTCACCTATTGATATTGCTTTATGCACATTAGTTTTTAAACAGTTATACGAGTTTTTACAGTTAGGTATTTAATTATATGAAATCTTCTATGAATTGTTCTTTTAACTGTTGCAAAGGTAATAAGAATGTTGTTTGGCGTGGGGATAAGTACCGACAATAGAAGGGGTAAAAACTATCAAATGACTGTTTTTCCCCCATTTACGATAGGTTTTGCAAGGGGAAATGAATGATTGTGGCTTTTTTTTCGTACTTTTGCAACAAAATGATACAGCGTATGAATGTCGCAGAAATATTGAACGATAAAACATCCGGCAAGCACTTTTCGTTTGAAGTGCTTCCGCCACTCAAGGGTGCAGGCACCGAACGTCTGTTTTCCACCATCGACAAACTCCAAGAGTTGAAGCCCATCTATATCAACATCACCACACACCATAGCGAGTTTGTCTACCGCGAGCGCGAGAGTGGATTGCTGGAGCGTTTCCGGGTGCGCCGCCGTCCCGGTACCATAGCCATAGCGGCCGCCATTCAGAACCGATACGACATTCCCGTTATTCCACATATTATATGTAGCGGTGTGTCCAAGTATGACATTGAATACGAACTGCTTGACCTGCAATTCCTGGGAATCAGCAACCTGCTGCTGCTTCGCGGCGACAAGGCCAAGGAAGACCGCATGTTTACGCCCTCTGCCGACGGATATGCCCACACCACGGAATTGATCAAACAAGTGGCACAATTCAACAATGGCCAATTTGTAGACAGCACCCCCATCAAGCACCCTGGCAAGCCGTTCGCCTTTGGTGTTGCGGCCTATCCGGAAAAGCACGACGAGGCTCCCAACATAGAGCAAGACATGAAGTATCTCAAGGAAAAACAAGACTTGGGAGCCCAATATGCCGTGACCCAGCTTTTCTACGACAACAAGAAATATTTCGACTTTGTGAAGCGAGCTCGCGCCATGGGCATCACCATGCCCATCGTGCCAGGCATCAAGCCCTTTGCCAAACTTTCCCAGCTTACGGTTGTACCCAAGACATTCCACTGCGACATTCCAGAGGAACTTGCCAAGGAAATACTCAAGTGCAAGACCGACGATGATGCCAAGGCTCTCGGCATAGAATGGGCTACCAACCAATGCCAGGAACTCTACCAGCAAGGCATCAACAACATACACTTCTACACCGTTTCGGCTGTTGACTCCGTGTATGAAGTAACCAAACGACTTTTATAGCCACGAGATGAAGTTCGGCGAAGTAATAGGACAAGAGGATGCCAAGCAAAGGTTCCGACAGATGGTGCGCGAGAAACGCGTACCACAAGGCATTATGCTCTGCGGTAAACAAGGCGTGGGGAAGATGGCCCTTGCCATGGCTTTCGCTGCCTATCTGCTCTGCGAACACCACGACGAACAGGACGATGCCTGCGAGACATGCCGGCAGTGTGCCATGTTGCGCAAATGGGAGCATCCCGACCTGCACTTCACCTACCCCACCATCAAGCAGCCTTCCTCAAGCAGCGAGCACCAGCCTACAAGCGACGAATACGCACGCGAATGGCACGCTATGATTTGCAAGTCGACCTATTTCACCCTGGAAGACTGGATGGAACAGATGAACGGCACCAACCAGCAAGCCATCATCACAGGAGCCGAAAGTGACGAACTCGCCAAAAAGCTGAGCATGAAGTCGAGCCAAGGCGGCTACAAAGTGTCTATCATTTGGCTTCCCGAGCGCATGAATCCAACCAGCGCCAACAAACTGCTCAAGCTGCTGGAGGAACCACCACAGCACACCGTGTTCATCATGGTGAGCGAGGCACCAGAGAAACTACTCGACACTATCCGCAGCCGCGTGCAGCGTATAGACATCAAGCAAATAGCCACAGAGGAAATAGAAAAAGCCTTGGTGGAACGGCGCGGACTGGAGCCTGATACGGCCCACAATATAGCCCGGGTGGCAGGAGGCAGTTGGAACAAAGCCGTCAGTGAACTCGATACGGGTAACGAGAACCGCATGTTTCTCGACATGTTCATCATGCTCATGCGCCTGGCCTATATGCGCAACATCCACGACCTCAAGAAATGGAGTGACGCCGTGGGCGAATTCGGCAGGGAAAAGCAAAAGCGAATGCTCGTGTACTTCATGCACATGATTCGCGAGAACTTCATGTTTAATTTCAAACAGCCCGAACTATGCTACATGACACAGGAAGAGGCCAACTTCTCCAAGAACTTTGCCCGATATGTCAACGAAGCCAACGTGCTCGGCATCTGCGCTTTGCTGGAACGTGCACTGCGCGATATCTCACAAAATGCCAACGGAAAAATCGTGTTCTTTGACATGGCACTCAAAATGATCATGTTCCTCATACAGAAATAACACCTTATTTTATAAATACATTATGGACCATAAAAATCTGAAATACAAAATATGCACCGGTTGCGACCGCGGACTCTGCAAAAGAGGATGCGGCAGGCAAGACCGTCAGCTCAACACCTATGACTGGCTCGCTGACGTGCCCGGCAACGCACAAAGCACAGATTTGGTGGAGGTACAATTCAAAAATACCCGAAAGGGCTACTACCACAATGTGAACGGACTCGATCTGAAAAAGGGCGACATCGTGGCGGTAGAAGCAAGTCCCGGTCATGACATCGGCGTGGTGACTCTGACCGGTGAGCTCGTGAAACTGCAAATCAAAAAGGCAAATCTGCGCTCTGCCGACGACATCAAGCGCATCTACCGACTCGCGAAACAGGTGGACATGGACAAATACCACGAAGCCAAAAGCAGGGAGCAGGGCACCATGATACAAAGCAGGCAAATTGCCAAAGACCTCGGCCTGCAGATGAAGATAGGCGACGTGGAATACCAAGGCGACGGCAACAAAGCCATATTCTACTACATAGCCGATGAGCGTGTGGACTTCCGTCAGCTCATCAAGGTGCTCGCCGAGACCTTTCACGTGAGAATAGAGATGAAGCAGATTGGTGCACGTCAGGAGGCAGGACGCATCGGCGGCACCGGTCCCTGCGGACGTGAACTATGTTGCGCTACATGGATGAAGAACTTTGTGAGCGTGAGCACCAATGCTGCACGGTTTCAGGACATCTCGCTCAACCCTCAGAAACTCGCCGGAATGTGCGCCAAGCTGAAGTGCTGCCTCAACTACGAAGTCGACCAGTATGTGGAAGCCAGCCGCAAGATGCCCAGCAAGGAAATTGTCCTCCAAACCAAGGACAGCGACTATTATCTCTTCAAAACCGACATACTGGCGGGACTCGTCACCTACTCTACTGACAAGAACCTGGCTGCCAACCTCGAGACCATCAGCAACAAGCGTGCCATGGAAATCATCGAGATGAACAAGCAGGGCGAAAAACCACTCTCATTGGAAGAGGACGGAAAGGTGAAAGAGCCACAGAAGCCCGTAGACTTGCTTGCAGGAGAAAGCATCACGCGTTTCGACAAGAAGAAAAAGAAGAAGAAACCGGCCCGACAAGGACGACCCGACAACCGTGAGTCCAAAGACAATCAACCAACCAAAGGCCAACAGGAAAACGCCAAGCATCAGGATGGTCAGCAGCAAGGCGACCAACCCAAACGCGAGAAGAGGCCTCGCGGCGAACGGCCACAGCGCGGTGACGGTAAGCCACGTAAGCCACGACAGGAAGGAAAACCGCGTGCTCCACGACCTCCACGCAAGGAAGATGGAGAGCCCAAGGAAAACAAGCCACAAGCAAATGAAAGCAAGTAGAGTTTTCATAGCCATCCTACTCATGACGCTCATCACGGCATGCGAAAGCAAGGTGGTCTACGACAAATACAACGATACGCCCGTGGCAGGTTGGAACAAGGCCGATTTGCTCAACTTCAACATTCCACCAGTAGACACTACGGGCAATTACGACATAGAGGGTGGGCTCCGCATCAACGGGGCCTTCCCCTTCATGAGTCTCACCCTCATCGTCAACACCACCATCGTGCCGCGCAACATCACCCAAAGCGACACCATTACTTGCCAAACAATAGGCAAGTCAGGTAAACCGGTGGGACAGGGAGTGAACTTCTTTCAAACACGTTTTCCCATCAAGCAACTTCAGTTGGAAAAGGGCGATTCACTCCACATCACCATCAGACACGACATGCGGCGTGAAGACTTGCCCGGCATTCTCAATGTGGGCATAAGTCTGGAACACGACAACTGACGCATCAAAACAACAATCACCTATATAATACAGTTATGCACATACTGAACAAACGAATCAAAAGTCTGCTGGCGCTTACCATAGCGGCAGTGGTCATCATCGGCTTGTCGGCATTCAAGAAAGACAAGACCATCACAATCTTCACCATCGGCGACTCCACAATGGCCAACAAGCCCATCGCCAACGGTAATATGGAACGCGGTTGGGGCATGATGCTCCAGGACTGCTTCACCGAGGATATACGTGTGGACAACCACGCACAGAACGGCCGCTCGTCGAAGTCATTCATCAACGGCGGACTTTGGCAGCCCGTGCTCGACCGCATCAAGCCGGGCGACTACGTGTTCATCCAGTTTGGCCACAACGACGAGAAGCCCAAGGCCGACCGCCACACAGACCCGGGATCTACCTTCGACGATAACCTGCGTAAATTCGTGCGCGAGACGCGTGAACGTGGTGGCATACCCGTGTTGTTCAACGCTGTGGTGCGCCGCATCTTCTACTACGAATCTGGACAGTATCTCCAAGCCACTTCGGGCAAAGACATCGAGGATGAGGCACTGCGAAAGAGTACCAATGCTAAGGACGGCGGCAAGATTGTGGAGGGCGACACACTCGTGGACACTCATGGAGCATACCTGCTATCTCCACGCAATGTGGCAAAAGAAATGAACGTGCCGTTCGTTGATGCCAACAAGATCACCCACGACCTCGAACAAGGTCTCGGTCCCGTGACATCACGCAAGTTGCACATGTGGTATCTGCCGGGCGAAAACCCAGCCATTCCCAAAGGCCGCAAGGACAACACGCATTACAACGTGTATGGTGCAAGAAAGGTTTCATCACTCTTGGCTGATGCCGTTGCCAAGGAAGTACCGGCACTGAAAAAGTACGTGCGCCACTACGACCTGGTTGTAGCCAAGAACGGATGGGGCGACTATTTCGACTTGCAGGAAGCCGTGAATGCAGCCCCCACAGGCAAGAAAACCACCATTCTCGTGTGCGAGGGCACATGGAAAAAGCCGGTCATCGGCAAGGGAAAGAAAATAAAACTGGTGCTCAGAAGTGACGCCAAGCTTGAGAAATAAGCATTCTGTGCATGAATGTTGCTAAGAAAAAAAGGAGTTGCCCTCTCGGACAACTCCTTTTCGTTTGTGTGTTTTTATAGTCTTATAAAGTTATAGTCTTTGTCTATCAGTCCCGTGAAGCCATCGCGCGTGGCCTCGAAATAGGGATACTCGTCACGCAGCGAGATGTCGTCGTAAACGAAGTCTGCCACCACCGTATCGTGATAATCGGGAAGGATGAGTCCCATTTTACCGTCCTTCTGTGCAATGATGGGCATCACACAAAGGTCATCCACGTAGGTGTATATCGTGCGAAGAAAGTCGTAGCGCGGCTGTACGAGCACTCTGCCCGAATGATCCTTGATGCCAAACTTTCCGTTTTCCTCAAACACCGTATGATACTGAATGTATTTACTCTTGATGCGGTTCAGGTAGTACACCATTTTTCGCTTGTCGTTCACGAGCGTAAGCAGGTAGTCGAACGTGTCGCAATAGTTGGCCATGGCACGTGTGAGCACTATCTTGAAATCAAGACCGCTGATGGCCTTGCGGTTCAGATCTATATATCTGGCTATGGCATCCTCTTTCTGCGCTATGGTCAGCGAGGAGAGTTGTTCCTCGAACTTGAGCATAATCTGCTTGCTCCCCGACATGCCCTTGATATAGCGGTGAATCTGCCTGCCCATCTCGTCACACACGAACTTATCGATTTGCTGCTGTTCTATTGAATCTTCATATTCAGCATCGAAATTCTCAACAGTTATCTTTTTCATGATTAAGTCCTCCGATTAACAATTGGTATGCTTTTCCACATCGACAAAGGTAATGCTATTTGAAGACAAAACAAAATAAATCCGGTACTATTTGTACGATATGGCGAATTTTTGTACAGCTATGCCCGGGGTCTTAGACAAATCTTATGTAATTTTGCGAACAGAATAAATCAATACCCAAAACAATGAAGAAATACGCAAAACTACTCCTGTCGGGTGCCCTTCTGGCACTGACGCCCATGGCCAGCTCGGCACAAACGTTCGACCTGACCAAGCAACAACCCACTTATTCCGATGCCACAGGCTATGGTTACGACCTCACTGACATCACGGCAGCAAAAGGCAACAAATCGTTTTTCTACTCGGTCAAGATTCCCGACGGCAACTACCTGGTCAAGGTGACACTCGGATCGAAGAAGAAAGCAGGCAGCACTGTGGTGCGTGCCGAAGCGCGCCGTCTGTTGTTGGAAGAGACAAAGACCAAGAAGGGCGAACTGAAGACGGTGGAGTTTGTTCTCAACAAACGTTCCCCGGAGATAGATTCCAGAAAATCGGTCAAGTTGAAGCCACGTGAGAAGAACGGGCACTTCAGTTGGGACGACCGCCTCACGCTTGAATTCACGGGTTCAGCCCCCGTGGTGAGCAAGATTGAAGTGACACCCGACAACCACGCTACAACACTCTTCCTCTGCGGCAATTCCACCGTTGTTGACCAGGCCTTTGAGCCATACGCCAGCTGGGGCCAAATGATTCCCCGGTGGTTCAACACCAATATCGCCATTTCCAACCAAGCCGAAAGCGGCCTCACCGCAGGCTCGTTCATAGCCCAAAACCGTCTCGACAAGGTGCTCTCCATGATGAAGAAGGGCGACTATGTGTTCTGTGAGTTTGGCCACAACGACCAAAAGGAGCACCGACCGGGCGACGGAGCATGGTACAACTTCGTGCACAACCTGAAGATTTTCATTGACAACGTGCGCAAGAAAGGTGGCAACATCGTGTTCATCACACCTACACAACGCCGCAAGTTCGATAGCACAAACACCAAAATCGAAGAAACCCACGGCGACTATCCCGATGCCATGCGTGCCGTGGCAAAGCGCGAGAAGGTGCCTGTCATCGAGCTGCACGACATGACCCGTACTTTCTTTGAAACACTCGGTTATGAAAACAGCACCAAGGCACTGGTTCACTATCCTGCCAACACTTATCCTGGACAGACCAAAGCGTTGGCCGACAACACCCACTTCAACCCCTATGGTGCCTACGAGGTGGCAAAAATGGTCGTGATGGGCATGAAGCAACTCGACTTGCCCATCGTGAAAGACCTTCGTCCCGACTGGAAAGACTATTCGCCCGCACAGCCCGACGACTTCACTAAGTTCGTATGGTACACCTCTGTCAAGTCTGACGTCACCAAACCTGACGGCAACTGATAGTGTTCAGACCTTATCTAAAACACAACAAAAGAATAGCCGAAATGTACAAACAAAATATTATCTTATTTTCTGCGGCACTCCTCGGATGGCTGCCGCTTAATGCCTCAGTGCGCGACACCATCAGCATCGACCTGGGATGGCAATTTCATCGTGGCGATGTAAGTATAAAACAGTTGGCAACAAGCCAAATGGAAACCGTAAACCTGCCGCACGATTTCCAGATTAGCCAACCATGGGTGGCTCCCGATGCTTCCGAGCGTCCCGACAACAGTGATGCCGGAGCCAACGTGAAAAGCCGGCTCAGTCCACGAGGATTCAAGGAAATGGGCATCGGTTGGTATCGTTATACCCTAACCCCCAAGACAGAATGGAAGGGCAAGCGCATTATGCTCGACTTCCAAGGCATCATGTTGGTGGGCGACGTCTATCTGAACGGACAGCGTATAGGCGGTACGGACTACGGTTATCTGGGTTTTGACATAGACATCACAGACAAGCTTAAGTTCGGCAGAGAAAACGAAATCGCCGTGAAAGCAGATACCCGTAACCCCAACAACTCACGTTGGTATACCGGTGGTGGTCTCTACCGCGACGTAAACCTCATCGTTACAGACGAGAATCTCTATTTCCCACGACACCCCCTTTTCATCCGCACTACCGACAACCGCAAGGTAGACATTCAGGCGGAAATCGTATGCCGCGGCAAACAGAAGTCGTTCCCTGTGGGCGTGAGAATACTTGACGCAGACGGAAAAGTGGTGGCAGAACAGAAACAAGACATCAACTTTAACGCTAAATGGAGAGACCGAGAATATGCCCTACCAACCATCACACTCGAAGGCGCCAAGCTGTGGTCGTGCGAGACACCTTATTTATATACAGCCGAGGTAACACTCTATCGTGAGGACGGAACCGTGGCAGACTGCATCAAGGAACCTTTCGGCGTGCGCACCGTGCAGTTCACGCCCGAACACGGACTACTGCTCAACGGAAAGAAAGTGCTGCTCAAGGGATGGGCCAACCACCACACCCTCGGAGCACTTGGCGCAGCAGCCTATCCACGCGCCATAGAAAAACGACTTAAACTGATGAAGGAGTTCGGATTCAACCACGTGCGCACCTCGCACAATCCCTACAGCGAAGATTTCCTCCGCTTATGCGATAAATACGGACTGCTTGTGGTCGACGAGCTCTATGACAAGTGGCTCACCCAATATGCTGGCGGGCGTGTGGACTGGGCGGCACTCTGGCAGTATGACGTACCTGAGTTCGTGAAGCGTGACCGCAACCATCCGTCAGTAGTCCTGTGGAGTCTCGGCAACGAGTTGCAGCAATATTCCACCCTTCCGTTCAACGACTGGGGCGTGACGGCATACAAATTGCAGCGTGAACTTATCCATCGCTACGACGACACTCGCCTCACCACCGTGGCCATGCATCCGCGGTACCGCAGTCTGGAAACCGACTCCATACCTGCTCCGCTCGCCATAGCGACAGACGTCAACTCCTACAACTACCGCTACATGTACTTCCCCGGCGACAGCCGCCGCTATCCCGAAAAGATGTTCTACCAAAGCGAAGCAAGCGTGGCTGCCATGGGTCCCAACTATTTCGGAATGAACCTCAACAAGGTGGTGGGCCTTGCCTATTGGGGAGCCATCGACTATCTCGGCGAAAGCCAAGGATGGCCACTCAAGGGATGGAACAACGGTGTGTTCGACCTTTCATTGCAGCCCAAACCCAACGCCTACTTTGTAAAGAGTTTCTTCACTGACGTGCCCACCGTGCACATTGGCATCATAGAAAAGGGCAGCAAGAAGAAAATGTGGAACGGCATCAATGTGGGCACCGGCGACCTCTCGGAGTCGTGGAACCGCGAAGCAGGCAGCAAGGTGTCGCTCTACACCTATACCAACGGCGATGAGGTGGAACTGCTGGTCAACGGCAAGAGCTTAGGAAAGAAGCCTAACAGCACTACCCCGGAACGACGCAACCGAATAGAGTGGAAGGACGTAACCTATGAACCTGGCTACATAGAAGCCGTAGCCTACAAAAATGGCAAGATGATAGCCCGACACAAGCTTGAGACTACGGGCAATGCCGTGGCACTCAAAGCCATTGCCGACCAGGAGAAGTGGCATGCCGACGGCAAAGACTTGCTCCATGTGCGTATTCTGGCTGTCGACAAGAAAGGCCGCCGAGTATGGGATGCCGGTGACAAACTCCGTTTTTCTGTCAGCGGCGATGCCAGCATCGTGGCTGTGGACAACGGATTCATTGCCTCTGACGAACTCACCACCGGCAACGAGCGCAGTCTCTTCCAAGGCTCAGCCCTCGTCATACTGAGAGCCGGAACCAAGCCTGGTAAGGTGACACTCACCGTGGAAAGCGACAAGTACAAGACACAACAATTAAAGGTGAACACCTTATAATATATATAACTGAAGTTTCCCACCCTCTTATTTCCTTAGGACATGACAAGCGGAAGCCTCATAACTGTCAGAAAGTAAAGGTATTTAACGTTTACATAAATTGTGTTGCTATGCCGATTGCCTGGATTCCAGCGCTTTCGCCATTATGAAGTATGCCTCAACAGCCTCGTCATCGTTGATAATGCTCTCAGCCAGTTCGTCCAAAGCGATGCCCAAATGTTCACACAGAACTTCAAGCAGTCTTCGGATGCAGTCCAACATGCGGCTCCATAAGGTTAGAGCCCTCACATCGCTCTCCATGTTGACAAATAGCTTCCCCATCGTCTCGTATTCGGAAAAGCGTTTCTCCAGTGCCATGACAATGTATGCCAGGAAGCATACAGTCAGCGACCTGTCCGTCAAAGTCACGCCCCTGATAGCCACCCAATCCGAGATACTGCTTTGCCTCCTTGTTAAGAACCTCAATGTTCCAGCGTATCTGGTATGTCTCGAACGCTTTCACAAAGGACATGGAGAGGTCTGATGTCAGCAGGATATTTCACCTCTGGTTATGTCCGTAACGAATCAGGAATATGCGCACCGATTGTTCTCCGAGCCTGCCCTGCAGTGATCTGTACTGGCATTTGTACTT
>CAJKDU010000027.1 GCA_905198745.1 uncultured Prevotella sp.
TAAGAATCGGAGAAGTATCGATTATTCTGCCTGTCGTACCATTTGCGCCTTCTGACAATTAAGTCAACACCTTTGTCGCGTATCGGGAAGTCACGTATAGTTACAGCTTCACAGAACCCTTTGGATTCAATCTCAGGATTCTCTTTATAATCCGCCTTAACCGATTCATCAAGATAGATGCGGATAAGGGATGACTCTTCTTCTACACATACCACGTCAAAATTTGAAAGTATCTCTGATGGCAGAATCAACTGTGCCAACGCTAATAGTCCTTGATTATTCATAAGGCAAAGGTACAAATTTTCTATAGAATCAGAAAACTCCCCCCATGTTTATCTGGTGAGCCCATATATGACTTGTTGTGCCAACTGGAAGACAGACCATTCAACATCAATACTGCTACACGCGAGCAGTTGCAGCAACTTCCTTTCTTGTCAGACCAGCAGATAGAAGACATTAGCTACTATCTTTACATCCATGGTCCCATGGTGACCAAGGCTGAACTGATGGTCATACGTTCTTTGGATTATTACAGGCGCAAACTTTTGGAGTGCTTTGTCTACGTAGCAGAACCGGATAAAGACGATACTCCGCCTGTAAAGAATATCTTGAAATACGGCAAACACCAGTGGGTGGGCATGGTGAAAGTTCCATTTTATGAGCGGAAAGGTGACAAAAGCGGTTATTATGGTTATCCTTACAAACATTACCTGAAATACGATTTCCACTATGGAGACTATGTGAAGGCTGGCTTTGTGGCATCACAGGATGCAGGAGAGCCCTTTTTCGCTGATAAGAACAACTGGGGCTACGATTATTATTCCTATTATTTCCTGTTGCGTAATTGGGGACGTATGAAAGCTTTTGCATTAGGCAAATACCGTATATCTTGGGGGTTAGGACTTGTCATCAACAACGACTTCAATCTCGGTAAACTCATTTCACTCTCAACCCTTGGCCGGGTATCGCCAGGAATCAAAGCACATTCCTCGTTGTCCGATTACAACAATATGCAAGGCATAGCTACTACAGTAGCACTCGGCAAGCACCTTGACTTATCCGCCTTTTTCTCCTATCGGTCTATTGATGCCACGCTCAACAAGGAAGACCTATCGATTGCCACGATACTGAAGACGGGGTATCACCGTACAAAAAGCGAACTTCAGCGAAAAGCCAATTCTCAGCAGATGACCTCAGGTGTCCGGCTCTCTTATGCTAACGGTGGATTAAGATTGGGGGTGAACGGCTTGTATACCTGGCTCAACAGAGATCTAAAACCAAACATTCAGCAATATTACCGACGATATTATCCACAAGGCGATCATTTTACTAATGCCAGCATCGACTATTCATACGTTCACTACAGATGGTCTGTCAAGGGAGAAACAGCCGTCAATGCCAATCTAAATAGGGCCACACTCAATATTGTTGGCTTTCAGTTGTCGTCGTCCTTAACGACCATGTTGCTTCATAGGTTTTATTCCTACAAATATTCCTCCCTCTTCGCCAGTAGTTTTTCTTCTGGGGGAAGTGTCCAAAACGAGAGTGGTGTATACTTGGGCGTCAACTATAATCCAAGCACATCCTTTTCTCTGATGGCCTATGTTGATATGGCCTATTTCCCGTGGAAGCGTTATCAGAGTTCAGCATCTTCTCACGCTTACGACAATTTGATACAACTCACTTGGCGCAAGAACAGCTGGACGGCTTCCGCCCGCTATCAGCTAAAGATGCGTGAGAAGGACAACAAAAAGAAAACGCGACTTGTCTATGATACGACTCATAGAGGTAGAGTATGGATAAAATATGAAAACACATCCTTTTCCAACAGATTTCAACTGGACGGCGTATTATCTCGCTATAAGCAACAGAGTATGGGATGGATGCTAACCAATAACACAAGCCTTGTATGTGGAAAGAATCTGAAAGCCGGTGTTACTATGGGGTATTTCCATACAGACGACTACAGCGCTCGTATTTATGCCTACGAACCCGGTTTGCTTTACACTCTTTCCTATGGCATGTATTATGGCAAAGGGCTGCATGGTGCCATTAACCTTCGTTGCGCCTTCGGCAAGCGAGTTTTGGTTATAGCCAAGATGACCACAACCAAGTACTATGACCGCGACAAAATATCAAGCGGCCTTAGTGAAATAGCACGTTCTTCGATGTCGGATTTGCAGCTGCAAATGAAGTTAACTTTATAAACATTTCCTCCTTGCCATGACTTTGCGCGTTGTTTCCCATGTTACCGTTGTTCAGACGTTTTCACAAAATTCCAACGGGTGAAGTCGAAAAGTCCACGATCTGTGAGTTTCAGTTCGGGAATGACAGGCAGGCACATAAAGGCCATTGTGATGAACGGAGCCTGTAGTGAGCATCCTGCTCGCCGGATTGTGTCGCGTAGCAGTGAACTGCGATAAGCTATTTCATGTCCGCTCAAGGGTGATATGAGTCCTGCTATGGGCAATGCCGTGTCGGTCATCTCACCGCTCGCCAATGCCACCTGTCCGCCCTTCATCTCTATCACGCGGTTGACAGCTTTCACAATGTATTCGTCGCTTGAACCTATTGCCACGATATTGTGGCAGTCGTGGGCTATTGAGGCTGCCATGGCACCATCTTTAATGCCAAAGCCCCGTATGAGTCCCGTCACAGGCCGTGCATTTGCGTCGTAACGGTTATACACCACAATCTTCTGCACTTCCCCCCAGGCATAGCGACTGTCTTTAAGTGGATTACCCGTCACCAACACTTCCTCATTCTTGGTAAGCAGGCTGCCGTCGAATGCGTGGATGATACGTACCGTGTCACCGCTTTGGATAGGCAGATGAATATCGTCGGCTGTGATGGGAGTGGCAAGGAATCGGTTGGGGTAATTGTCAAGGATAGCCATCTGATTGTTAATGGACTTGGCTTGCGACTGTATGGTACTCAAGAAGGAATTGCAGTTGTACACCTCCTTACCTTTCACGACCGTGAGAAGCACACGGAAATGTGATGATAGGTTATTCACAGCTATAAAGTTGGCAGCATCACCTTCATGGAGCAGTCCCCACGACAGATGATAGTGACGTTGTGGTGTTACGCAGACCGCTTGCAGGATGTCCCACAGATTGTAACCGTCGCCGATGGCACGTGCCACTATGCGGTTGATGTGTCCACGTATCAAGTCGTCTGGGTGACAATCGTCCGTGCAAAACATTACTTTGTCAGGATACTCCTTCAGCAGAGGGATGAGTGCCTCATAGTTTTTGGCCGCCGAACCCTCGCGTATTTGGACGATCATACCGGCTTCCACACAGGCCCTTGCTTCCTCGAGAGTCACACACTCGTGTTCTGTGGAGATGCCTGCCGCAGCATAACGTCTGCGCTCCTCGCCCACCAAACCTGGAGCATGTCCGTCTACAGGTTTGCCATAGCGCTTGGCTGCCGCTATCTTCGCCATCACTTCCTTTTCGCCGGCAAGCACGCCGGTAAAGTTCATCATTTCTGCAAGGAACCCAATGTCGTCTCGCGCCATGAGTTCCTCTATGTCATGACTGTCGAGCGTGGCACCGCTGGTTTCTATTTCCGTGCCACACGAAGGAACACATGAGGGGGCACCGAAACAGAAATTGAACCGTATGTGCTTGCCGCTCTTAATCATGAATTCTATTCCTTCGCGTCCGAGAACGTTTCCAATCTCGTGAGGGTCTGCCACAACGCCTATAGTACCTTGCTCCACTGCTACGCGGGCAAATTCGGCCGGCACCATCATACTGCTCTCTATGTGCACATGACTGTCAATGAAACCGGGCATCAGATAAGGCGCGTCTGCCGCTATTCCATGGCATGGGGCGATGCTACTTATCACTCCGTTTTCCACCGTCACCTCACCATCGTAAATACGGCGTGCGACAACGTCTACTATATGTCCTTTGTATTTCATTGACAAATTATTTTTAGTGAGTTAAAGGAATATGTATTTCAGCACAAAGAGCACGGCAAGAATCAGCGTGCTGGCTTTCATGCTCTTGACTTGACCGCTCAACAGGTGAAGCACCACCCAACAGATAAGCCCCATCAGGATGCCATTGGAGATGCTGTAGGTCATAGGCATGAGCACGATGCAGAGGAAGCAAGGAATGGCCGTCAGGAAATCTTGGAAGTCTATATCCTTGATGTCACCCATCATCATCACGCCTACCAGAATCATGGCTGGTGCCGTGGCTTGTGAGGGGATGGCAAGAAAAAGGGGAGAGAAGAACATGGCCAGCACAAAGCATGCTGCCACCACGATGGCCGTCAGGCCACTGCGTCCTCCGGCGTTCACTCCCGCAGCACTTTCCACGTAGGTGGAAACGGTGGACGTTCCAACCAGTGCACCAAACGTAGTGCCTATGGCATCTGCCATAAACGCCTTGTTGAGTCCGTGCATATAGCCGTTCTTTTCCACCATACCGGCTCTTTGTCCTACGCCGATAAGCGTACCCAATGTGTCAAACATGTCCATAAACAACAGTGTGAACACGCAAATCACCATGTCCATACTGCAGATATTGCTCCATTCCATCTTGCAAAAGATGGGTGAAAGGCTTGGCGGAGCGCTCACGAAGCCACCGAGGTGGGTGAGTCCCATGGGGATACCGATGATAGTTGTGGCCAGAATGCCAATGAGCAGAGCACCTGTGATTCTGCGCACCAAGAGCACTGCACTGAGCAGAATGCCGAACAGGGCCAGCAGCACAGAGGGTGTATGAAGATTGCCCAAGGTTACCAATGTGGCTTCACTTCCCGTGATAATGCCCGCATTGTGCAGTCCGATGAACGTGATAAACAGTCCGATGCCCGGCGAGATGGCCTTGCGCAACTGCAGGGGCATGGCTTCCACAATCTTGTTGCGCAAACCGCTGAGCGTGAGCAGAACGAAGATGATGCCCTCAATGAATACGGCTGTAAGGGCAAACTGCCAGCTGTAGCCCATGGTGAGCACTATGGTATAGACAAAGAAAGCGTTGAGCCCCATGGCGGGAGCCAGTGCAAAAGGCAACTTGGCGTAAAGGCCCATAATCACCGTGGCCACGATAGAAGAGAGAATGGTTGCGGTAAACACGGCTCCGGCATCCATGCCCGACTGACTAAGCAGGGCTGGCTGAACAGCCAGGATATAGGCCATGGTAAGGAAAGTGGTAATACCGCCTACTATTTCTTTCTTCAGCGACATGGTGGCAGGGTCAAACCTGAACAGCGTTTGGAGTTGATTCTTCATTACAAGTTTTCGGTAAAAGGTACAGCATCTATGCATTTAATGTTCTTAGCCAACTGTTCCGCACTGCTGGCTCCTACCAGTACGGAGGTGACACCCTGCTGGTGCAGAATCCATGCCAGCGCCATCTCAGCCAGCGTCTCGCCTCGGCTTTCAGCCACAGTGTTCATGTGGCGCAGCTTGTCGAGCAGTTCCGGTGTGAGTATGTCGGGTTTCAGGAAGTGTGCTCTCTTCATGCGCGAGTCTTCGGGAATACCGTGCAAATAGCGGTCGGTGAGCAGTCCTTGTGCCAGGGGCGAGAAGGAGATGAAGCCAATGCCGTGACTATGGCAATAGTCGAGTACGCCCTCTTCCTGTGGAGTACGGTCGAGCAGGTTGAGCCTTCCCTGATAGATGAGCAGCGGCACGTCGTGGGCTTTCAGGTAAGCGTCTGCCACCTTCAGCGCTTCGAGCGGCCAACGACTGATTCCCACATAGAGAGCCTTGCCTTGGCGCACCATGTCGACCATGGCTTGAAGGGTTTCTTCAAGCGGTGTGTTGGGGTCGTAGCGATGGCTATAGAACAGGTCTACATAGTCCAGGTGCATGCGCTTGAGACTCTGGTCAAGACTGGCCATGAGATATTTGCGCGAACCCCAATTGCCATAGGGGCCTTCCCACATGTCGTAACCTGCCTTGGTAGCAATGAAAAGTTCATCGCGGTAGGGACGGAAACTGTCGTCCATCAACTTGCCCATGGTTTCTTCTGCCGAACCATATACCGGTCCGTAGTTGTTGGCCAGGTCGAAATGAGTGATGCCGTGGTCGAAGGCATGATGAGTGATTTGGCGGGCACGCTCGTAAGAGTCTACACTGCCGAAGTTGTGCCAGAAGCCGAGACTTATTTTCGGAAGCAACACGCCTGAACGTCCGCAACGGCTATACATCTGCTCGCTCCTGCCATAACGGTCGGCTGCCGCCTGGTAATGTTGTTTAAGTTCCATAGTCTACTTGTCTTTATCTTGATCGGAATGAATGAGCTGCAGCAGTTTCTCCACCGCCTCTTCTTCAGGAATGTTCTTTTCCACACACACCTTTTTCCGATAGAGTGAAATCTTGTGGGGTCCGGCTCCAACATAGCCATAGTCGGCATCCGCCATTTCGCCTGGGCCATTGACTATGCAGCCCATAATGCCTATCTTGAGTCCCTTCATGTCGGCAGTGGCTGCCTTGATGCGGGCAATGGTGGTGCGGAGGTCGTAGAGTGTGCGGCCGCAGCCAGGACAACTGATATATTCTGTCTTGGATGTGCGCAGTCTGCCTGCCTGCAGTATGCCGAAAGCCGTGTCTTCAACCACTTCGGGAGCTATGTCGCCGTCGTTCATCAGCCACAGGCCGTCGGTAAGCCCGTCTATCATCAGTGCCCCCATATCGGCAGCAGCCTCCAGTTGGAAGTCGCCTTTCTCGTTGGCACTGTGATGATACATCTCGCAGAACACCACGGGATTGAACAGACCGCGGCACATCATCTCGTGCACCAGTGCGCGCTGGTCGCCCAGACGGTTCTGGTGAGTGGTCATGCACACCACTACTACCTCCGGATGGTTGCGCAGGCAGGCCTGATACTCCTCGGCTGAAACTCCAAACTGGAGCACCAGGAACTTGAGTGGAGCCTTGCAGGCGCTGACGAACGGCATGGCTGTAAGTGGATAGATGGGATAGATGGAAAGTTCGGGATGTGCCGACACGGCATCCTGATAGGCGTTGAAGTCTATGATGTATTTCTGTTCTTTCCTCGTGTTTTCTGGCAAGTGGCTTCCCACATACACGTAGTCGGCCTTGAAAGCATGGTCTGTGGGCTTGTAGCTGCTCACCACAATGGGCACATTGGTGCCGCCAATGCCACAGACGGCCCGCGTGTTGCGGCGTTCGGGACGCAGCCAGTCAAACTTGCCGTAGGCCTCGCCCGGCACCATCATGTGGCCTGCATGTGCCCCGATATAGTCTACCAGGTGACGGGCCACTGGTATTTCGGCTTCGGGCTCTTCACTGAGCGACACGCGCACGGTGTCGCCAATGCCGTCGGCCAGCAGGGCACCAATGCCCACGGCACTCTTGATGCGACCGTCTTCGCCCTCTCCAGCCTCGGTCACGCCGAGATGAAGCGGATAGTGCATGTCTTCCTTTTCCATCTCGCTCACCAGAAGGCGCACGGAGCGTACCATGACAACCGTGTTTGAAGCCTTGATGGAGATGACCACATTGTCGAATTGTTCCCGCTTGAAAATGCGGAGAAACTCCATGCAGCTCTCCACGATGCCTTCGGGCGTGTCTCCATAGCGGCTCATGATGCGGTCGGAGAGCGAGCCGTGGTTCACGCCGATGCGCACGGCCGTGTGGTTTTCCTTGCAGATGTTGATAAACGGAACGAGCCGGTCTTCTATCTTCTTGATTTCTTCGGCATACTCCTGGTCGGTGTATTCCAGTTTCTTGAACGTGCGTGCAGGATCCACATAATTGCCGGGATTGATGCGCACCTTCTCGGCATAGAGGGCCGCAACGTCGGCCACATGCGGATTGAAGTGCACGTCGGCCACAAGGGGAGTGTCGTAGCCGTCGGCACGGAGAGCCGCATTGATGTTCTGGAGGTTTTCTGCCTCACGCACTCCTTGGGTAGTCAGGCGCACCAGTTCGCCTCCGGCATCAATGATGCGCTTGGCTTGAGCCACGCTTCCCTCGGTGTCGGTGGTCTTTGTAGTGGTCATCGACTGGATGCGCACGGGGTTGTCGCCACCCATTTGGATGGCCCCCACTTGCACCACACTCGACTGCCGCCGCTGGTAATTGAACAGGTCCATGACTTAGTTGGTCTTGAAATCATACTTCACCTCGGCAAGATCGGCATTGGCCTTCTCTATCTTCTTGCCCAGTCCGGCCTTGTATTCCTCCATCTTGCGGTCTATGTCGTCATCGGCAAGAGCCATCATCTCGGCAGCCAGGATGGCCGCGTTCATGGCTCCGTTGACACCCACTGTAGCCACAGGTATGCCTGGAGGCATCTGGATGATGCTGAGCATGGCGTCGAGACCGTCGAGCATGCCTTTGATGGGCACACCGATAACGGGCAGGGTTGTGGATGCCGCAATCACTCCAGGCAATGCGGCAGCCATGCCGGCACCGGCAATGATGACACGTATGCCGCGAGCCTTTGCACCTTTGGCAAACTGTTCCACAGCATCGGGTGTGCGATGTGCGGAGAGTGCATTCACTTCAAACGGTATCTGCATGTCGTTGAGAAACTTGCAGGCCTTTTCCATTACGGGCAGGTCACTGGTGGAGCCCATGATGATACTTACTAATGGTTTCATGTCTATGTATGTTTTTGTTTTTACATTATCGCTATGGTGTAGTAGGCGGTGAGCAGTCCGATGCCGAATCCGCCCAGCACTTGTGAGAGCGTGTGCTGGCGAAGAATCATGCGGCTCGTGCCCACCATTCCTGCGACGAGCATCACCAGGCAGAACCACCACGTGGGGTTGAAAAGGAAGATGCCCGAGAAGGCTATCAGTGCTCCTGCCACACCGCCGATGGCAGCCGTATGGGTGGAGATCTTCCACCACACGTTGATGATGGCGCAAAGCACTTGCAGGAAGAGGGCAGCCATGAGAATGCTACCCATGAAATGGGGTATGTGGAACGTCTCCATCAGATAGAGACAAACGAAATAGCAGAGAATGGAAAGGGTGTAGGGCACCATGCGACGCTCCTTAACGCCCAGTTCGATGGGCGACCAGCCTTGGTAGCGGCGATAGAAGTGGATGAGCATGGTGGGAAGAAGGATGGTGAAGAGATAGACCATGCACAGCACAAAAATCTTGTAGCCGGTGGGCATCAGACTCAAGTAGCTGAGGAAAAAGAGCACGGCCAGTCCCAGGAGAGGCAGGTAGAATGGGGTGAACAGCATGCTCATCACCCGTGCTATCAGTATAATTGTCTTGTTGTTCATGCTTTGCGTAATCTTGCCACAGGTATTCCCAGCTGCTCTCTGTATTTGGCTATCGTGCGGCGTGCTATGGGAAATCCCTTGCGTTCCAGTTCGGTTCTCAGGGCATCATCGCTCAGGGGCTTGTGCTTGTCTTCGCCGTCTACTATTTCCTTGAGGGCAATCTTGATTTTGCGCGTAGAGAGTTCCTCGCCGTCTTCCGTGGTATAAGACTCCGTGAAGAAGTAGCGCAGCGGAAAGGTTCCCCACCGGGTCTGGGCGTATTTCACGTTGCTCACTCGCGAGATGGTGGAGATGTCGAGTCCCGTCTTGTCGGCAATGTCTTTCAAGGTCATCGGACGGAGGTCTGCCTCGTCACCGTCGATGAAGAACTTGTGTTGCCAGGCTACGATGGCTTTCATGGTGACGTAGAGTGTGTGGCGCCGTTGCTTCACTGCTTCAATGAAACTCTGCGCCCGGTCCACCTTCTGCTTGGCATAGAGCAGTGCTTCCTTGGTCTCCCGGTTCATGCCGCGCTTGTTCTGCTTGTAGGTGTCGAGCATGTCGAGAAACGAGGGAGACACGTAGAGGTCGGGTATGCGCCCCTTGTTGATGGTGAAGTTCACGTGGTTGTCGGCGTCCGTGTCTACAATGAAGTCGGGCGTAATCTGCTCCATGTTGCGGCCCATGGTCTCGCCCATGGAGGCCCCGGGCTTGGGATTGAGTTTCAGAATCTCGCTCTGAAGGGCTGTTATCTGGCTGTCGGTGAGCGAGAGATGCTGCTTGATGCGGTCCCAACGTTTCTTGAGGAAATCGTCGTAACATTCGTCAATGACTTGATAGAGCAGCATGTTGACGGGGTTACCTTTCTTGCGTTCCACCTGCAGGAGCAGGCATTCCTTGAGATTGCGGGCACCTATGCCGGCCGGGTCAAAGTCTTGCAGCACATCGAGCATATCCTTGAGTTCCCCTTTGCTGGCATCTATGTTGTGATAGATGGCGAGTTCGTCTTCAATGGAATCGAGAGGCTTGCGGAGCAAACCGTCTTCATCGAGCGAACCAATCAGGTATTCAAGTATATAGCGTTGCTTGTCGGTAAGTTCGAGTTCGCCTACCTGTTCGTTGAGTTTGTCGTAAAAAGAAGTGGAGTCGCCATAGACCTGCTCTTCATAGTCGGCAGTTTGGCGCGAATTGTTCACGTGTTCATAGTCGGGCAATGCGTCGTCCTTGCCAATGGAGTCGAGCACCGAGTCGAGTTCGTCCTTGCGGTTTTCCCGTTCAGAGTAGTCTTCGAACGATTCTTCACCATCAGGTTCCTCAGTTGTAGAAGGCTCGTTGTCGGCATGGTTGTCGTTCATGGCATCGTCGGGCGATGCGCTTTCCATGGCGGGATTGTCGTCGAGCTCCATCTCTACATTCTGCTCCAGTTCGGCCAAAGGCATTTCCAGCATCTTCACAACCATCATCTGCTGTTGTGAAAGCTTTTGCAACTGTTGCAGCTTTTGGGCTTGTGTCTGAATGAGTTTCTGTGGCATAAACTATCTGCGTGAATTATATTGTCATGCAAAAGTACATAAAAACGGAATATGCGCAAAATATATCACGACATAAAATAAGCCAAGCAAGAGATTTTTGTTGAGCACATATTATGCCTTCTGCCGGTTCTTTGTCAATGCAAAGGGCAGATGCAAGCCTACCGGAGTTTGTCTGGGCTTGAATCTTTTCACCTTGAGGCCATACTATACGGGCAAAAGACATCTGTAGATACGGTTCTAATGGCGCATCCGCTTCGGTCGGCTGCAAAGGCATGACAACCGGTACAGGAGTATCAAACAACCCTGTTGCAACTCGCTAATGGCAGACTTACGGTGCGTTAGTGGCAGACTTGCACTCGTTCCCTCTGCTTGGGCATTCATTGCCCACTGCCTGGGCATCGAGTGCCCGAATAGCAGGACAGACTTTGGGCACTCCACTTGAACTTGACGAGTGATAGATAAGTGATAGATGTGAGGGATAGTAAACCATCTATCACGCATCTATCACTCCATTTATATCACTCATATTCAATAAAATAATGTAAAGTATCAAGAAAAGTGATAGATAGTGGTGAAAAAACGAAAAACTTTTCCTGCGTGCGCGTGCGCGCGAGAGCAGTCATCAAAAAAGGCGGCAAGAGTGTCAATCAGAGCAGTGATGGGACTTGAATGGGGCTTTCAAAATCCTGAACAGGAATAAGTCAGAATCAAGGTTTTGACAGAAAACACAAAATAAAAGCACCTGTCTTTACGTTATTATGTCAACAGACATAACAATGATGAAAATGAGAATACCATACATACGGACTACCGTCTCGGCAATGCTCTCCTTGTTGCTCTTCTGGACGTCACTACACGTCAAGGCAGCAACAATAGGGACGTGGAAAGCCTATATGGCTTATCGGGACATAACGGAAATAGCAAAGGGTGGCAACAACTTCTATGTGTTGGCATCAAAGAGTCTTTACAGATACAACACCAGCGACAATAGCATACAGACTTTCGACAAGGCAAGCACCTTGAGCGACTGTGAAATTGCCCACATAGCGTGGTGCAGTTCAGCCCGTAAGCTCGTCATCCTTTACAGCAACAACAACATAGACATTCTCAGCGAGAACTCTGACGTGGAAAACGTGTCTGCCTACTATAACTACAGCAGCAGTTTTGACAAGACCGTCAACGACATCTACGTAAGGGGTAACAACGCCTACCTGTCAACGGGGTTCGGCATCGTGCAACTCAATGTGAAGACTGCCGAAATAAGCAACACCTACAATTTGGGATTCAAGGTGGACTACAGCTACATTGAGGGCAACAGCATCTATGCCGCCTCGTCCACCCAAGGACTCTACAAGGCGCTGCTCACAGACAATCTGCTGGACAAGAACAACTGGAAACGGACGGCTGCCTATACGCCACAGGCCAAGACTATTGACCCCGACTGGCTCACTCTGGTGAAAGGACTGAATCCCGGCGGTCCTAAATACAACTTCTTCGAATACATGAAGTTTACCGACGGCAAGCTCTACACTTGTGGCGGCGGTTACAACACCCTCGACGACTCCATGCGTCCGGGCATGATACAGGTGCTGAACCCCGATGCCGACGAATGGCAGATATACCAGGACCAACTCGACACTATCACTGGCGTGAAATACGTGTCTATCAACTGCATAGCCGTAGACCCGCTGGACAGCAAACACGTGTTCGGGTCCGGCAAGAACGGACTCTACGAATTCTATGACGGCAAGTTCAAGAATCATTTCAACGAAGACAACAGTCCCATCGTTTCGGTGTACAGAGACAACAACAGAGACTATACGTTCGTGTTCTCTGTCATCTTCGACAAGGAAGGAAACCTGTGGGTCTACAACAGCTACAACGACCGCGACGTGTCATTGCTGGAGTTCACGAAAGACAGGGAATGGAAGAGTTTTCCGCACCAGGAAATGCGTTGGGACGGCACAAGCGTGGAGAGAGCCATTCGACAGCCCATGTGGGACAGTCGCGGACTGCTTTGGACGGTCAACGAAGACTACGCCAAGCAACTATTTAACTGCTACCAACCCAGCACGGATGCCGTGAAAGTGTACAGCAAGTTTGTCAATGAAGATGGTGAGGAGTTGGTTTTCTCCGACGGCAACAACGGATTTCACTGCATTGCCGAAGACAAAGAGGGGAATATCTGGGTAGGTTCACAGTTGGGCCCCATGTATCTTTCCGCAGAAAACATTGCTTCGGGCGACGAAACGCTGACCCAAGTGAAAGTGCCGAGAAACGACGGAACCAACTATGCAGACTACCTGCTTGCCAACATTCAGACCACTGCCATAGCCGTAGACGGTGGCGGACGGAAATGGTTCGGCACGAACGGCAACGGCGTGTACCTCATCAGTCAGGACAACATGACCCAGATTCACCATTTCCTCACCACCAACAGCGACCTGATTTCCAACGTCATAAAGTCGATAGCCATCAACGAAAAGACCGGTGAGGTGTTTTTCGGCACAGACAAGGGCTTGTGTTCCTATATGAGCGATGCCACTGGCACCAACGAGGAGATGACCAAGGACAACGTATACGCCTACCCCAATCCTGTGCGCCCGGGCTATGAAGGAAACATTATGGTTGTAGGCTTGTCATACAATGCCGATGTAAAGATAACCACAGCCAACGGAACTCTTGTGGCACAAGGAACGAGCACAGGCGGTTCGTTCTCGTGGAACGGATGCGACCTGCACGGCAAAAAGGTGGCAAGCGGCGTATATATGGTTGAAACGGCAAAGAGTGACGGAACGAAAGGCACTGTTTGCAAAATAGCTGTCGTGCGATGAAAAAGCATCATATCCCCCTTCTTGTCATTGCCGTCTTCACCTTGCTGCAGCTGGTTGTACTGGCCGTGTTCGGCTATACGCCTTATCCCGACAGTAACGGCTACTGGAATATAGCCCGTGAGTGTATGGAACAAGGTGCGCCCTACCCCACGGCAAACCATCTCAAAGAGCTTCCTTTCATTTGGAACATAGGTGCCATTAATGCCGTCTATGCTTCACTTTGGCTGTTCGGGTCTACCTATCCGTTGCTCGTTCTCTATTCCCTTTTAAAAGGGGCAACAGCTTGGTTGGTCTACAAGGTGGCAGAACGAATGTTCAACACGCAGACTGCCTATATAGCACTTGGTGTCTATGTGCTCTATTTGGCAAACTATGGCGAGAGCACTTCGTTCAACAGTGACTTGCCTTTCACCTTTTTCAGTATGCTCGCCGTTTGGCTGATGCTTTGCAGAAAACGTTTTGTGGCAGGCGGAATAGTGCTTGCTTTGGCCAATTGGGTGCGTCCTGTTGCCATGGTCTTCCTGGTCAGCATGATCGTTTATGCCCTTTTGCAGCGGAAACGCGATTGGCCCAGAGTGGGCAAGATGGTTGCCGGTTTTGCATTGATGGTTTGTCTGATTGGGTCAGGATGCTATTTGCGTACAGGACATTTTCTTTATCAGGCGACGACAGGATGGGAGATACTGATGCAATATCATTGGGAACAAGATACTGACAAACAGGCTGACCGGCGGCTTTTTGCCTGTGGCGACCCTACCGCAGTGCCAGACTCCACTTTCGACTATCGGCAGCGCGACTCGCTCAGCCGCGTTAATTTCTTCAAATGGTTGTCACATAACAAGGGCGAATATGCCCGTCAGATACCTTATAAAATAGTAAAGACTTACGTGTCGGACAATCCCAACATGTGCGCTTTCATGGATAAGGAGCAAAAGGCCTCCTCATACATGTATAGCCCTATAAGCATGGAAGTGTTGAAAAAGGATTTTCCGCATTATAGTGGCGTGCAATGGCTGACGGTCTGCAACCTCTTGTTTTACTACGTCTTGATGCTTCTTGCCTTGTCGGGAGCATGGAAGGCTGCGAGCAACAGGACGTTGTGGCTGCTTGTCCTGATACCTTTGTTGGGCACACTGTTCATTGCCTTGGTCGGACATGGCGAGGCACGCTATCACCAGCCGTTCATGCCCTTCTTGATAATGCTTGCTGCATGGCGGATAAAAACATGGCGTGACACCATTCTTTCGGGGAAATGATGTCACGCCAAGGTGAGTTCGTTATTATTCTTCTACAGGTTTGAAATCTTCCTTGCCTACTCCACAAAGTGGGCAAACCCAATCTTCAGGAATGTCTTCAAAGGCAGTGCCAGGGGCGATACCGTTGTCGGGGTCGCCTTGTGCCGGGTCATAAATATACCCGCACACTTCGCATACATACTTTTTCATCATGTTTTTGTATTAAAAGGTAATTATTAATAGAGGTGGGAAAAACGTTTTTCCACCATCATTTCCGATTGAGTACCGACTCTATATGCTCCACAATATGGTTGGGAGTAATCTGCCGCAGACAGGGATAGTCGCCCTTGGCACATGGTTTGTTGCCGTAGATGGAACAAGGCCGGCAATCCATGTCTATCTGTACCACGTCTTCTGGATTCTGGTTCCATCCGAGAAAGCCTGCATAAGGATGCGTGGCACCCCAAATGCTGACCACAGGCGTGTTTACGAGCGAAGCAAGGTGCATGTTGGCACTGTCCATGGAAACCATGACGTTCAGGTGGCTCATGAGTATGAGTTCCTGGTGTAGCGAGCCGAGTGTGGCAGAGGCGTTGACGCAACAGGGGTATTCGGCAGTCCATCTGTTGAAAACTTCTCCTTCCTTAGCACCGCCTCCGAAGAGAAATATACGGCAACTAGGATGGAGCGCGATGAGCTTTTCCACAACCTGCTCCATCAGTTCCGTGGGATAGATCTTGCCCTGGTGGGCAGCAAAAGGCGCGATGCCTATCCATTGCTGGAAGTTCTTCTTCAGTCCGATGGTCTCGGGAAGCAGCCGCAGGTTGCCACCTTCTTCCGGAAAAATGGAACGGAATTGCATGTCCACCGGATAACCCAGGCGTGTCAACACATCGGCATAGTTCTGGAAAGAAGTGGGTTGCTGCACCAAATTCTTTTTGTTCACAAGGTCGCGTTTCCCTTTGCGGTGCTTGTCAATGTGCTCCACTCTGTAACGACTCAAGTTGAAACGCAAGCGCAGATAGCTGGAGCGAAGCACGCTATGGAGATCGGCAATGGAAGTGAAATTCTTGGCTGCAAGTCGACGGTAAAGCGAATTAAGCCCCTTGATACCATGATACTCCATTTTCAAGTCTGCCCCCATAAAACCTACATTGGGAGCCAAATTCTCAAAGAACGGACGGGCAAAAGGCTTGCTCAGCACCGTAATACGCAGATGCGGATATTGCTGTGCCAGCGAATAGACCACCGGCACGACCATAGCCACGTCGCCCATGGCCGAAAAACGAATTATCAGGATATGTTCAGTTTTCAACTTGCGGATTATTTGGGGGTGAACTATTTCTTTTGATAGAGCACGGGATTCGTGTCAGGATCGTTGTACATTTTCATCTGACGATACACTTTCATGTACTTTCTACCGGCCTTGATGTCGTCAAGCAGTTGGTCAATGGCCGTTGAAAGGTCAACTTGCTGTTCCTCAAGCACGGCAAGCTTGGCCTTGCACTTGGCGATATGCTCTTGGGAAGCATCATGACGTTCAGCCTGCTCACGCATGTGATATATTTTCAGAGCCAGAATAGAAAGACGGTCAACAGCCCAGGCGGGACTCTCTGTGTTAATGGTAGCATTGGGAAGCGGCTTCACATCGGAAAAATACTGGCGAAAATAAGAATCGATTTGCTCCACTAAGTCTGTACGGTCTTGGTTGGAACGATCTATACGCCGCTTGAGAGAAAGAGCCTCAGAAGGGTCAATGTGCGGGTCACGTATAATGTCTTCAAAATGCCACTGCACGGTGTCAATCCAGCATTTCAAGTACAGGCGGTTCTCAATAGACTCACAGTCGTAGGGATTGTTAATGGGTGTGTCTACATTGTCGGTGACATGATAATCACGTATGGCCTGATTGAAAATGCGGTTGCAAAGTTCTGTAAATGACATAATTTGTTGTTTTTGTTATGATTGCAAAAATACGAAATTAATTAAAAAGGCGCAAGACAATCGACTTATTTATCTGTAAAAGGCAGTAAAAGATGCACAATCAATGGTGTAATGTGCAAGAAATGGTGCTTTTTTATATAAAATATTTGCAAGTATCGTTTTATTTTTGTTCCTTTGCACTCGATTTTTTAATTAGAAAACGATTATAAACATTTTAAAAACTTACAATTATGTCAGAAATTGAATCAAAAGTAAAGGCAATCATCGTAGACAAACTTGGTGTTGACGAGGCTGAAGTAAAGCCAGAAGCAAGCTTCACAAACGACCTTGGTGCAGATTCTCTCGACACAGTAGAGCTCATCATGGAATTCGAGAAGGAATTCGGAATCTCTATTCCAGACGACAAGGCTGAAAAGATTGCAACTGTTGGCGATGCTATCGCTTACATCGAAGAGAACGCAAAATAATTAGTTTGCGATAATTCATATAATGGAACTTAAAAGAGTAGTAGTAACAGGTCTCGGTGCCGTTACTCCATTGGGCAACACTCCTGAGGAAACTTGGAAGAACATGCTCGAGGGTGTAAGCGGTGCTGCACCTATTACATCTTTCGATTGCTCCCAGTTCAAGACACAGTTTGCTTGCGAGGTGAAAAACCTCAACGTCAACGATTTTATTGACCGTAAGGAAGCTCGCAAGCTTGACCGCTATACCCAGCTGGCAATGATTGCCGCCATGCAGGGCGTGAAAGACAGTGGTCTTGATTTGGAAAAGGTTGACAAGAACAATATCGGCGTCGTTTTTGGCGTGGGTATTGGCGGTATCCGCACATTCGAGGAAGAGGTGACTTACTATGCTACCCACAAGGAAGCTGGTCCAAAGTTCAACCCGTTCTTTATTCCAAAGATGATTGCAGACATCGCTTCTGGTCAGATATCTATCCACTTTGGATTCCATGGCCCCAACTACACAACTACTTCAGCCTGCGCTTCTTCAAGCAACGCTGTAGCAGACGCATTCAACCTCATTCGCCTTGGCAAGGCTAACGTTATTGTCAGCGGTGGTGCCGAGGCTGCTATTTGTGCGTGTGGTGTAGGTGGATTCAATGCTATGCATGCCCTTTCAACCCGCAATGATGATCCTCAGCATGCTTCACGTCCATTCAGCGCAAGCCGTGATGGATTCGTAATGGCAGAAGGTGCAGGTTGCCTCATCCTTGAGGAACTTGAGCATGCCAAGGCTCGCGGTGCAAAGATTTATGCAGAGATGGTGGGCGAAGGCGAGAGCGCTGATGCTTACCATATCACAGCATCTCATCCAGAAGGCCTCGGTGCCAAACTGGTGATGCAGAGAGCATTGGACGATGCCGGACTGAAACCGGAAGATATCGACTATATCAACGTGCATGGCACTTCTACTCACGTGGGTGACATATCAGAGGCAAAAGCCATCAAGGAAGTATTCGGCGATGCAGCCTACAAGCTCAACATCAGTTCAACCAAGTCTATGACTGGTCATATGCTGGGTGCCGCAGGTGCTGTTGAAGCCATGGCTTGCGTGATGGCAGTACACGATGATATCGTGCCTCCTACTATCAACCACGAAGAAGGCGATAATGACCCTGAACTCGACTACAACATGAACTTCACGTTCAACAAGGCTCAAAAGCGTACCGTTCGTGCAGCATTGAGCAACACATTCGGCTTCGGTGGTCACAACGCATGTGTTATCTTCAAGAAATATGCTGAATAACATTTTTGATAGAATAAGGCTCCCTTTCCGCAAGGAGAAGGAGCTTTATTTGTCTTTACACCAAATTATCGGTGTCTACCCCCACAATATCAGTTACTACAAGCTGGCGCTCATGCACAAGAGTGTGGCACGCCGCAATGAGAAGGGAAGACCCGTGAATAATGAGCGACTTGAATTCTTAGGCGACGCTATCCTCGACGCTATCGTAGGCGACATAGTCTATCAACATTTCCCTGGAAAACGTGAAGGATTCCTCACCAATACCCGCAGCAAGATTGTACAGCGAGAGACGCTGAACAAACTTGCCCAGGAAATGGGAATCAACCAACTCATCCTTTCAAGCGGGCATTCCTACTCGCACAATAGCTATTTGGGTGGTAATGCCTTCGAAGCATTGGTGGGAGCACTCTATCTCGACCGGGGATACAACGCATGCATGAAATTCATGGAACAGCGTATTCTCTCTCAACTCATCAACATAGACAAGGTAGCCTATAAGGAGATGAACTTCAAAAGCAAGTTGATAGAGTGGTCACAGAAAAACCGGGTGAAACTTGAATACAAATTGCTCGAACAAAAGAAAGACGAGCACGGCAGTCCCGTGTTCCGTTTCCAAGTACTCATAGAGGGACTTGAAGGTGGCATAGGATCGGGATTTTCTAAGAAAGAAAGCCAACAGCTGGCTTCAAAACTCACCCTGCAACGCCTGCGCCGAGAGCCCCAGTTTATCGACGAGGTATTTGCCGCCAAGGGCAACCGCACAAAGATGGAAGAGGAACCTGTTCTCGACGTGCCCAGCACGGAGCAGAAAGACGACTTCCTCATCACCGAAAGCACCGTGGAAGAACAGAAGCACGTTACCGTATTCAAGGAACGCGTGTTCTCCCAAGACGGCAATGATGAAGAGGAGAAAGACAACAATGAAAAGAAAAGCACAGGCAACGACGAATTCGACCTAAGCGACATTACAGCTACTCCCAAAGAGAAGTCACGCGAGGACATCATTGCCGAAGCCGAAGCCGCTGCTTTTTCAGAAGATTAGACAATAGAAAAACATAAGGAGACAATCCCCCGTCAACCTTGTAGCTGATAATACCAGAACAGGACGGACGGGGGATTATTATATAGATACGAAGGTTTTAGGGATATATGTGTGCAGTATTCAATGATAATTCGTATTTTTGCAATCCACTTATATTCTAAGGTTCTTATCATAAACAACGCACCATTGAGAGAGACGGGAGATTTTGAACAGTTCTTCAGGAGCAACTATACACGCACCTACTACCTTGCCTTCAGCATCTTGCATGATGAGGAGGCAAGCAAGGATGTAGTGGCCGATTCCTTCGAACTGCTCTTCCAAACAAAAAACATGAAGAAGCTTGAAGTACAGGAACTGCGAAATTACCTGTATATGATGGTGCGAAACAAGTGCGCCGACTACTTTCGAAAGCAATCCATTCACGATAAATTCTCTGAATATGTATTACGCTCTACAGAAAAGGCCACTAATGACGACTGGCTGGAGCATGAGGAAAAAGTGAAAATGGTTAGCGATGCTATGAAACAACTGTCACCCCGCACACAGCAGATTCTCAACGAACACTATCTAAAAAACAAGAAATACAGAGAAGTGGCTGCCGAACTTGACATCAGTGAGAGTGCCGTGAAAAAGCATGTGATGCAGGCATTAAGCTTCTTTCGTAAAAAGTTTGTTAAAGAATAGACAAGGGGATGCCTTAAAAAGACACTGTAAACGATATTATTATATGATGTTAGAATGACCATTTGCAGTACTAAACCCTGACACAACGAAAATAAACAATGTTACAGATAAAACAATGACACAACAAGACAACGACTTAGCCAATCTGGAACAACTCGTGACAGAAACACTGTTACGGGAACAAGGAGCGACACCCGACGTGGATGCCGAATGGCAACGTGTGGCTACCCGTTTGCAGTATCGACATTCTCCCCGTCATCGCATTGTCTTGTGGAGAACTGTAGTTGCCGTAGCTGCCTGCGTAATGATAGCCGTATTGTTGTGGAGAGGTATGTTTAAATCGGAATCCAACGGGGTTATCTTTATGGCTCGTCAAGACAAAGAACCTGTAACTATCATTGACGATAACGGACAATCCACTCTTGTAAGTAACGGAAAAGTCATTGAGAAAAGTACGGAGAAAGATAGTCACGTACGCACCTTGGTAGTACCAGATGGCAAGGATGCAAAAATCGTTCTTGCAGACGGCACACAGGTATGGGTCAATGCCGGAAGCAGTCTCACCTACCCTTCCCGCTTTCACGGCAAGACACGTGAAGTAACCCTTACAGGTGAAGCCTATTTCAAAGTAAGCCACGATACACAACATCCATTCATCGTTCATGCCCAAGGCATAAGTACACGTGTGCTCGGTACTCAATTCAATATGCGTTGTTATACACCCAACGATACGCATGTAACATTGGTTGAAGGCAAAGTAATTGTAAAAGCTCACAAGGCACAAACTGTAATACATCCCGGTGAGGATGCACAACTTTCCTCTGACAGTTGGCAGATTAAAGAAGTAAATGTAGAAGATGTTACTTGCTGGCGAGAGGGTATACAACTTTTCGATAATGCATCCCTACGTGACATTCTGATACAGATGGGTGGATGGTACAACATGAACGTAGTATGCAACAAAACGAATAGCCTGAACCGCCGTTTACACTACATGTATGATCGGCGTGAGCCTATCGAGACATCGCTTGTTATGCTTCGCGAACTATCAAAAGTAAATATAAAAGTAGAAAAAAATACTATTTTTGTTGAATAAAGGGGTGCCCGAACTTTCTCTTTGAACGATTTCTTTATATATAGACTATTGTATTAATTATATAATAAGAAAATGAAAGAGAGAATCGTCGCATGTTTCTTTTTGTTCTTGCCGCTTCTTGTACGGTCACAGAACTCCCCTACACGCTTTTTTAAGGGCACATATGCCAAAGCTTTGGCACAAGCCAAGCAAGAAGACAAACAGGTTATGGTGGACTGTTATACCTTATGGTGTGGTCCGTGCCGGTATATGACTCAAAACGTGTTCCCCAATGACACGCTGGGAGCCTACCTCAACAAGCACTTCATCTGTGTGCAAATTGATATGGAACACGGTGAGGGCCCTGACCTTAACAAGTCTTTCAAAGTAAACGCCTACCCTACCTTTATTCTTTTAGATGCTGAAGGAAAAGAAAAAGGGCGTTTTGCAGGCATGATGCCTAAAGAAAAATTCATAGAAAATTGTGACCGAATTCTCAAGGGCTTACCCATAGTGTCCGAGAATAAAAAAGAGGAAAAAGATTCCCGTACAGCAGGTCACAAGACAAAGCAAGAGGACATTGTACAAGATGAAGGAAAAGGCGTGGATTTTATCAGTGCCTCAAACATGAAATGGGCAGACGTTCTCACTCGTGCAAAAAAAGAGAACAAACGCATATTCATTGATTTTTGGGCAGATTGGTGTGGAGCCTGCAAAAAGATGAATATAACAGCCTTTAAAGATACACGCATAGACAACCTGCTCAACTATACATTTATCAATTATGCTGTCAATATGGATAAGGACCCTGATGCACAGTCACTGCTCGACAAGTACGAGGTAAAAGCATTTCCCACCTATCTCATCGTTAACCCTGACGGAACCGAGTTCAACAGAATCCTTGGCAGCAGATCTATCGAGGACTTCGGGCATGCCATTGCCGATGCATTAATGGGAAAGGAAGACCCTACCGTAATGATGATGAGGCTACAAAAAGAGGAAGAAGATAAAGCCCGTATAGAAAGACAGGCACACCTCACCCCAAAGCCAAAGGCGGCACCTGCTACAAAGGTGAAGTTTGAGAAAACTATTGACATGGAGCGCATTATAAAGACTGCAAACAAGCAACGGAAGCCCATAATGATCTTTGTAACTAATGGTGACTGGCGGAGTGATTATATGACCAAGTACACTTTCAACGAGGCAATTGCCGCTGATTATCTCAACGACAAATACATAAACGTCTATATGGATGTCAATAGCAAACAAGGCGATGCCATAGTTCGCCGTTACGATATTAAGGAGAATTTCCCAGGATTGCTCGTGCTTGACGCAAAAGGCAATTCACTTGGCTATATGCCAGGCATGCTCAAAAAAGGAAGCATGGTAAAAGAAACACTGGAAAGATTATTCAACAAATAATTAACAAGGGATAAAAGAGAAAAACTTATGAGTAGAATTGAGAACCATTTGGCAGCAATGTCGCTGGTAGCCGCCCTCATAGTCCCTGCTTGCGTGCCTATATCAGCACAGACAGCAAAGGCTAAGACCGAAGTGGTGGCCAACGGGGAACCCATGGCTTCTGCCCTTAAGAAGGTGGAACGCATGACTGGCTACCGCATCATGTTTGCCTACGACGACGTGAAAATGATGAAGTCGCAGGGTAAAGTAAGTACCAAGGACATCAAAAAGGCCTTGGCACAAGTGATTGGCAAGCAACCTCTCACCTACACAGTGGAAGGTCATTTCGTCACAGTGAAAGTGAAAGAAGAAGATCTCAGCAACGTCAGTATCTCGCAAAAGCCTGGAAACAACAATACTATTGTTCTGCAGGGCCGTGTAGTCGACGAGTTTGGCGACGCTCTGCCAGGTGTATCGGTAAAAGTAAAAAACAATCCAAAAATAGGAACCGTGACGACTAGCGATGGTTCCTTTGTGCTCCAGCTCAACAGAGGCCGAGCAATAGATGTGGATTTTACCTTTGTAGGTATGCAAAAGTCCACTTATGTATTCAAGTGTCAGGAAGACATGCGAAATTTAGTAGTGAAGATGAAAGATAATTCTTCACAACTCAATGAAGTGGTTGTGACGGGTATGTTCAACAAACGGCGTGAATCGTATACCGGTAGTGCCAAGACTGTTACCGCCAATGAACTCAAAAAAGCGGGCAACAGCAACTTGCTTACTTCATTGGCCAACGTGGATCCAAGTTTCAACATCGTGACAAACGACCTCATAGGTAGCGACCCAAATAAGTTGCCCGACATCACTATGCGTGGTTCCACAGCCTTGGGCAACGACGTGAAGAGTATGCAGAACAATACCAATAGCCAAGTTTCAAGTAATCTTCCTCTCTTTGTCATGGACGGGTTTGAGATTAGTCTTGAACGTTTTAGCGACCTTGACGAAAATCAAGTGGAGAGTATTACCCTTCTCAAGGATGCGTCGGCTACTGCACTCTATGGCACACGCGGTGCCAATGGCGTGGTGGTAATTACCACAAAAAAGCCTGAAAGTGGTCGCTTACGTCTTACCTATAAAGGTACACTCACCATCGAAGCTCCCGACCTGACAGGATATAACCTGATGAATGCATCAGAGAAACTACACTATGAACGATTGGCAGGCCTTTATACAAAGACCTACAATACAGAGCAGCAAGAATGGGACGACATTTACAACACCCGCCTGATGAATGTAGCGCGCGGTGTGGATACCTATTGGCTCAAGTATCCAATCCACACAGGTGTAGGTTCAAAGCACAGTTTACGCATTGAAGGTGGCGACGATGTGTTCCGCTACTCAGGTAACCTGCTCTATAACAACATCAACGGAGCCATGAAAGGATCCGTTAGAAATACCTTTACAGGTGGCGTATTCCTATCTTACAAATACAAGAATCTCACTTTCCAGAACGATTTGCAGATAAGCAGCAACAAGTCGAAGAACTCTCCTTATGGCTCGTTCAGCGACTACACCTCGGTCAACGCTTACTATACTCCATACAGCGAAGATGGTTCCGTGAAAAAAACACTTGACACCTTTACGTACAACAACAATACAGAAACCATCTACAACCCGCTCTACAATGCCTTGCTCGATCAGAAAGACGAAAGCAAATATACCACTATAACCAACAACTTCGGCATTGAGTGGCATTTGAATCAGGATATATTCTTCCGAGGATCATTGGGCGTCACAAGTGAGAAGACACGTTCCGACGTGTATGTACCAGCCCAGAACACTAAATTTGACGAATATACACAGGAAGATTATGGCCGGAAAGGAACTTATACCTATGGTACAAGTGAAAGTAATCAGTATGAACTTTCTCTTACAGCCAACTATTCCAAGACTTTTGCCGACGTTCACTCTCTCTACGTAGGCTTAGGCTATAATCTTGCTGAGGAGAAATATGAAAACTATTCCGTGATCGGCGAAGGTGTCACAAACCCGAAAATGGCATTCCTTGGTGCTGCAACAGGTTACTTGGAAGGCTCTTCTCCCTACGGCTATGAGAGCACTATCCGCCGTGTAGGCTTCACCGGAAACTTTAACTATACATATGCACAACGTTACTTCATTGACGGAACATTCAAGACTGAAGGTTCTTCTCAGTTTGGCAAGGACAACCGCTTTGCCCCTTTCTTCAGTATCGGTGCAGGTTGGAACCTCCACAATGAAAAGTGGCTCAAGGAAAACAAAATTCTAAACGTGGCTCGTCTGCGTATGAGTTATGGTACAAGTGGCTCGCAATCGTTCAGTCCTTATCAGGCACTGACCAGCTATACCAACATCACAGGCTATAACTTTATGGGGCAGTATGGACTGCAGCTTATGGGTATTGGTAATCCATCTCTTAAATGGCAGAAAACCAAACAGTGGGATGCTGGTATAGACTTGGAAATCTTCAACCATCGCGCATCACTTAATTTCGACTATTATCACAAGCTCACAGACGACTTGCTCTCAGACATCAACCTTCCATCGGCAGCTGGTTTCAGTAGCTTCAAGAGCAATGTGGGACAAGTTCAGAACAACGGCTTTGAGTTGGGAGCCAACGTGTACCTGATTCGTAACACGCACAACCAGTTGTTTTGGTCTGTAGGCGGTACGATGATACACAATGTGAACAAAATCAAGAAAATCAGTAACTACCTGGAGTATCTAAACTCGCTGATGGCAAGCAGCAGCAGTGTAAACCCAAGTTTCATGTATAAGGAAGGAGAAAGCCTGAACACCATCTTTGCCGTGAAAAGTCTCGGCATTGATCCCAGCAATGGTAAGGAAATATTCTTGAAGAAGGATGGTTCCAAGACCTACACATGGGACAGCAATGACAAGGTGGCCTGTGGTATCAACGAACCAAAATATAATGGTACGTTCAATACCAACCTTCGCTACCGCGGATGGCAAATGAGTGCTATCTTCAGCTATCGCTTCGGAGGACAGATTTACAACACTACTTTGGCAAGCAAGATTGAGAACAACGATCCGTACAACAACTCTGACCGACGTGCTCTCTACGACAGATGGAGTAGTGAGAATACCAATGCACGCTATAAGGCTGTAACCGATTTCTCTACTACTTATGCCACGAGCCGATTTGTAGAAGACGAGAATACACTACGTCTCAACACACTCTCGCTTACCTATGAGGTACCTGCCTCATGGATAAAGAAGATGCACCTGCCTTTTGAGTATGTCTCTTTTGCCGGCTACGCTGAAGACCTTTTCTATTGGTCTACGGTAAAACGTGAGCGTGGTACTGACTATCCTTATGCACGCACCTATACATTCTCGCTTACCGTAAGATTCTAAAACACAAAATCAAACAAAGATGAATAAATATATAATAATGACAATATTGGCTGCGTCCATGACTCTCGCCAGTTGCAGTGACTGGCTCGACGTAAGCCCAAAGACAGAAGAGCGCGAGAGTGACGTATTCTCTTCCGAAGAGGGCTACCGACAAGCCATTTCGGGAGTTTACGTGCTGCTCGGACAAAGTTCTCTCTATGGAATGAAAGCCTCCATGTATGTACCTGAGTTCCTCGCACACACATGGACCATCCCTGCCGAAAGCACAGATGCTGCCGCCTATTATTTGGCACAGAACAATTACTCCAACTCCAATGTAGAAACTACTCTTGACAATCTTTGGAGCAAATACTATAATGCCATAGCCAATGTGAACAACATTATCCAGCACATAGACAATACTGATGTTCACTTCACAGGAAAACGGAAACAGATTATGGCTGGTGAGATGTATGGCCTTCGTGCTTTTCTCCATCTTGACCTGTTGCGTTATTTTGGTCCTGTACCTGACGGTGCCGATGAAACTAAGGCTTGTATTCCCTACTCCAAAGAGCTCACGACCGACGTGGCCAAGCTTAAATCTGAGAGCTATGGAATGGTGAAGGAAGACATCCTTTCCGATCTCGACAAGGCAGAAAGTTTGCTTGCAGACACAGATCCATACGTGACCAATGCCAAGTGCGGCGATCCCGGCAACAATCGTGCCGACGCTTCACTTGAACAAGATGACCTTTACCGCCAACTGCGTTTCAACTACTGGGCAGTGCTCGGCACCAAGGCGCGTTTCTATTATTGGACTGGCAACAAGGAAAAGGCTGTGGAATACGCTGAGAAGGTGATAGCTGCCAAGGATGCCACAGACGCACAGATATTCACACTCTGTGACGAAAACTTCTTTGCCCAAAACAGCAACGGACCGCTCAACATGAAAAGTGAGCACCTCTTCGGTGCCTACAACTCAAGTTTCCAAAGTGAAATCTACACAGCCTACTACAACAAGGCCAATCCCCTCTTCACCCAAAAAGAAGACTATGTGGCTACAGCCTTTGAGTCAAGCCTCTATCCAGACGATATCCGCGACAAGGGCACCCGCTATTGGGCAACAGCACAAGATGATGGCTCCACCAAATCCAGCTACCATTTCTATAAATATGCCATGAAAGGAGCCAACTATGGTCGCTATACTGTGCCGTTGCTTCGCCTGAGCGAAATGTACTTCATCGTGTTTGAAGATGCAGATCTGAACGACATGATGCCCTACTTCAAAGTCTGGCGACTTAGCCGAGGCCTCGACAGTTCCATTGATGCTACCTTGACCAACGAGAGTACTGTCAAGGCCCGTATGGAGAAGGAATGGCGCAAGGAATTCATGGGTGAGGGACAGATGTTCTTCTTCTACAAGAAACATAACACACAGACCTACACCTGGCCTACCACCTACGAGGTTCCTGTAGGAGCCTATCAGTTGCCACAACCCAAGTCACAATCCATTTACGAATAGTCATGATACAGAAGAAATATATGATTATGGCAGCCATGTCGTTAGCCCTTGCGGCAACGACATCCTGCTCAGACAATGAGCCCATCGCCTATGAGAACGAACCGGCTCTGTATATAGACAACGACAAGGACATTAACTTCTCGTTCTTCTATTCCACCAATACCGATGGACGGGATACTGTATATGCAAAAATTCACGCCATGGGATATCCCAGTGACACGCCAAGGTCTTTCACCCTCTACCAGATGAATGCCGGTGAGCCGAATGCCGCTCAGGCTGGACTGCACTACATAGGGTTCGATACAGAAGAAATGCAGAAGCTTATGGTCATGCCTGCCGGCAAAAGTGAATACGAACTGCCCATTATCCTACTCAAGGACGCCAGTCTTGACAATAGTGTCGTGAACTTGAAAATAGGTATCCGGCCCAATGACAACTTCGTTGAGGGTATCAAGGAAAAAGACAGTCTTGTCGTATCATTCTCTGCCCAGGCTCTAAAACCCACCAATTGGGACGACTGGTACTACGCTTTCGGCTCTTCATGGGGAACGGTGAAAATGAAGTTCATCATCGAGAATACAGGCATCACCAACTTCGACAATGTGCCTACCGATACAGACTACAAAAACTATCTGAACACCAAACTCAAGTCGAAACTTTTCGACTATAACCAATCGCATCCCGATGCACCCCTCGCCGAGGCCGACGGCACGCTTGTAGACTTCAGCGCGCCCTACGATCCCACCAAGCCATGGTAGGGACATTATGAACCAATAGAAAAGAAGACGTATGAACAAAATACTAAAAACAATGGCTGCTGCCCTACTGACTATACCTGTACTCACAGGTTGCTATGACGACAAGGGCAACTACGACTATATTTCAGACGAAGAGGCCATGCCCGTCAAGATTGCTTCTTTGGAAAGCATTACGGCTAAAGCCAACCAAGAACTCAACATCACCCCTACCCTTTCGGGCACAGAGAGTGGAAACTACGACTATGTGTGGTACACCATAGCCAATGAGTATCCTTATGAAGCCGATACGCTGTCGCACGACCGTGACTTGAAAGCCGATCTGGCACTCAAGGTGGGCAAATACAAGCTCTACTACCGTGTGACAAACCAAAAGAATGGTGTCTATACATCCGTCAACACTCCTCTCACCGTAACCGCTACAGACATTACCAGCGGCTGGTATGTCATGAAGCAGACAGGCCGTGGGGTGGACTTTGATTATTTCTCGCTCTCTGGCACCAGTGACAAAAAAGACTTTCTCACTGCCGTGCTTGGCATAGACGGCATGAAGGGCAACCCTATAGGCATGATGTATCAGGCTTCCGGCTATGGCCACGAGACTATCAATCCCGACGGCACTACCACTACGGAAAGCAATCTCACGGCTTTGCACATAGTGACAAATCAGGATTATATAACCCTCAACGGCAGTGATTTAAGTGTACTCAACGAACTCAAGGACCAGTTCTACGACATGCCTGAGAAGATAGATTTCTCTTACATAGGACAGGAAGACTATCAGCAAATACTCATCAACAACGGCAAGAAGCATGCCCTCGGTTCTATCGGTAAGTGGGGATACCAGGAGGCTGGCGACTACGACCTCTATCCTGAGGTGATTTATGCCGGTTTCGATGATGTGGTGTTCGACCGCAAGTCACGTTCATTCTACGATGTTGGTCCTTGGGCTTCGGGATTGGAAGCATGCCCTGACATGTCTACAGGTATGGCCTTTAGCGAGTTTGCCGACAAGAACTTGCAGCTAAACCGTCTCGTCGTTCATGTCAACAACAATTATACTCCCGACTGTTTTGTGTTGATGCACGACCCTGCCGAGAATAAGGATTATGTGGTCAATGTGGGCTTTTTCAGCAACTACGTTTATAACGTCACATATTATGACGTACCTGCTTCCTGCAAGCTATTTGACGCTCAAGTGATGGCAGCCCCTCAATCAGCATCAGTCATCTACTTTGCTGATGGCAACAAGTTGTACATGTATCGTGTAGCAACGGGTGACGTACTTGAAATGAAACAATTTGCCCAAGACGAAAACATTGCATTCATACAGAACATAACGGGTAAGGAAGCCGACGGAACAGCATTCGATGATGTTGTCGTCATCACCAATACCGCCTCCGACTACAATGTATACCGCTTTCCTACTATAGGTTCTGCGGGTGAACTCAACACGAACGTTCAGCCTTGCATGAGTGGCACAGGATTGGCAAGCAAGCTGATGTTCCGACAAGAATAACGACTTGACACCCCCACTCCATCTTGCTAAAAACATTTGATTTGATTTATAGTTCTCTTTTAGCGCCACGCAACTCTATTATAAGAGTTCAGCGTGGCGCATTTTATTTGCACGTCAGCACACCAAACACTTGGCTTGGTTATTAATAACCTGAGTTCGGGATAAGAAAGTCTTTATAAAAGTTGGTAATCTCAATAA
>CAJKDU010000028.1 GCA_905198745.1 uncultured Prevotella sp.
AAATACTTGGCCAAAGTCCTTTGTTTTAGTTACTCCTTACCCGGAAATCTATTAGGTTTTATAGAGGAAAGATACAATATTAAATGAATAACTTCAAAGTTTTTGTCGCTCTTTTTACGCTTTATTTTGTTTGACTTGTCTGTTGTTGTTTCTGTGTTTTCTTTTCTTCGCAATAGCTCTTAATTTTTTATATGTACATAAGAACAGCTTTGTAACTATTCCCTTTCTCCGTCTGTGGTATTATGAAAGTGATTGTAAACAATTTCTCCTTTGACGTTTCCTACAGCCTTCTTTAGGACTGTTAGCGGGGATTCTTTGATGGCTTTCACGCTTTTCATATGTTTTAAGAGGGCGTCTTTTGTCTTGGGTCCGATGCCCTTGATGTCGTCAAGTTCCGATTTCAATGCGTGTTTGCTTCTTTTGTCGCGATGGAAGCTGATGGCGTACCGGTGTACTTCATCCTGAATGCGTGTTAGCGCATGGAATAGCTCACTCTCTGGTTTTAGTCCCACGACAATTTGAGGAAAGCCGAATAACAGTTCGTTGGTTCTGTGTCTGTCGTCTTTTGCAAGTCCTGCTATGGGAATGTTCAGTTGCAATTCGTCTTCTATAACTTCCCGTACGGTTTCCATTTGTCCTTTTCCTCCATCTGTTATTATCAAGTCTGGTAAGGTCGCGTTTTCCTCTATCATACGTTTGTAACGTCTTCTGACTACTTCTTGCATCGAAGCGTAATCGTCTGGTCCTACTACCGTTCTGATATTGTACTTTCGATAGTCTTTTTTTGATGGTTTCATTCCTTTGAAAACAACGCAACCTGCTACTGCGTCCGTACCAGATATGTTTGAATTGTCGAAACATTCTATTTGGTAAGGCATCTTTTCCATCCTGAGTTTGTTCTGCAGTTCTTTCATGAGTCTTACCGACTTTTGTTCTGGATTCAGCTTTTCTGCTTGTTTCAATCGGTCGAACTTGTATTGCTTTCCATTCATTTCGCTCAGTTCCAACAGGTGTTTCTTGTCTCCCTTTTGTGGTACAAAGAATGTGGCTTCGGTTAGCTTCCACTCCATGTCGAAAGGAACAATTATTTCTTTTGCATGACTGTTGAACCGTTCTCTGATGTCGAGAATGGCCATTGTAAGCAGTTCCTCATCACTTTCCTCGAGTTTCCGCTTATACTCAAATGTAAACGACTGATTCACGTTGCCGTTAGTCACGTGCATATAATTGATAAATGCGTTGTTCATGCCGTCGTCGTCTGTAATTGAGAACACGTCTACATTGTTGATTGTATGGCTTACCACTTCGCTCTTTGAGCAGTATTTGTCGAGGAGAAGGTATTGCCTTTTGATTTCTTCTGCCTCTTCATACTTTAGTTCTTCTGCCTTCTGCTGCATTTCTTGAAACAACATCGTGCATATTTCCCTAGTGTTTCCTTTCAGTATTTCTTTTGCTCTTCTGATGTTTTCTCTGTATTCTTCCCATGATTGCTTGCCTATACATGGCGCTTTACAATTATGTATGTGATATTCCAGGCAGGGTTTGTATTTCCCCATTTTAACTCCCTCTTCTGTAATTGGGAAATGACAGGTACGTGGTTTATAAAGCTTTTTAATAAGCTCCAATACGGCATACATGCTTTCTGTATGACTATATGGCCCGAAAAACGTGCCATGGCGTTTGTTGATTTGACGTGTTTTGAATATGCGTGGAAGATATTCGTTGGTTACACAAATGCTCGGATAGGTTTTGCCATCCTTTAATAGAACATTGTATTTGGGCTTGTACTTCTTGATCAGATTGTTCTCAAGTAGCAGTGCATCCTCCTCTGTGTTGACTACAGTGTACGATATATCGCGAATCTTGCTTACAAGTACTTTCGTTTTGTATCTGTCTACTTCTTTATGGAAATAAGAAGAAACACGTTTCTTTAGGCTTTTGGCTTTGCCTACATATATGATTGTGTGGTTCTCATCATAATATTGATAGCTGCCAGGCTTGTCTGGCATGCTCATTACTATGCTCTTTAAATAAGCCAAACGCTTTTCGTTTTCTTCTTTTGTCATGTGCTTAAGTTGTTTGTATCAAGTAGTTAAGACCTTTTCTGTTTCACGTGAAACTTTAGCGGTCTATTGTGCAGAATACATGTGCTTCCTTTTTAGAAGGCTATGCTTTGTATACTTGTCCTTGTCTAAAACAATAAGGCTTCATTTGGTGTGTGCTGATTTTGTCTATTACCCGTGTAGGCAGTGACATGGAACTAAGTCAGTATTGTTTCCAATGGTAAGTCATAAAAAGAATAGGCGGGCTTGTGTTGTGCAAACCTGCCTATTCTTTTTATTAAATTTGTATAAGCGATTCTACTTCTATGTCGTCATCAAAAACACTCCTGCCGTTGAGTCCTTCGTTTACTAGTTCAATCAAGAAGTTTACGTAGATTTTCTTTGGTTTGAATTTCTTGACCAAATCGCAAGCTGCTTTCATGGTACCGCCAGTGGCGAGCAAATCGTCATGGAGCAAGATAATATCTCCTTCCTCAATGGCGTCTTTGTGTATTTCTATGGTATCCTTTCCATATTCCTTGGCGTAACTTTCTTGTACCGTTTCGCACGGCAATTTCCCGGGTTTGCGACACAGCACGATTCCGGCACCAAGTTGCAGGGCCAGAGCCGATGACATGACGAAGCCACGGCTTTCTATTCCGACGATTTTTGTGATACCCTTGTCTTTGTAAAGGTCGTAAAGTTCATTCTCTATGATGCGTAGACATTCGGGGTTCTTGAACAGAGTAGTTACATCTCTGAAATTCACCCCTTTCTTCGGCCAATCTGGAATGCATCGCAAATTGGCAAGCAGTGTTTTGTTGTTCATTGTCAGTTACTTATAAATAATTTGTTTGCTTGTTTGTTTCACGTGGAACATGTGTAACATTAAAGTACTTGTTTAACGTCCCATGAGTACAAGAAGTACGTTGATATCGCTCGGGGAAACTCCAGGAATTCGGCTTGCTTGAGCGAGAGTTTCGGGATTAATGGCCTCTAACTTTTGCCTGCCTTCTGTCGATATTTGATGAATTTCGCTGTAGTTAAAGTGTCCCCTAATCTTTATGTCTTCTAATCGGTGCATCTTGTTGGCTATGATTCTTTCGCGTTCAATGTATCCCTTGTACTTGATTTTTATTTCAGCAGCTTCCATGATTTCATCTTTGCGAGTTCCGAAGGATTCCAATAAATCCCTCATCTCGGGCATAAACTGCATGATATTTGTTAGTGTGATTTGTGGACGTGCAACCAGGTCGAGGATTTTGCATCCTTCCCGAAGTGGGGCAGTTCCTAACTTTTCTAGTGCGGAATTTATTTCGACTGGCTTTACCGAGGTATTTCGGCAGAATTCCAAAACCCGATACAGCCCTTCTTTTTTCTGTATCCACCAATCGTATCGGTCTTTTTTTACCAGCCCAATGTTGTAAGCTTTCTCTGTCAGTCGCGCGTCAGCATCGTCTTGCCTTAACAATATTCTATATTCCGCTCTTGAAGTGAACATTCGGTAGGGCTCGTCAATGCCTTTCGTTGTGAGGTCATCAATAAGCACTCCAATATAAGCCTCGTCCCTGTGCAGAATGAAAGGTGAGCCGCCTGAACAACGAATGGCTGCATTAATGCCTGCGATGGTACCTTGTCCGCCCGCCTCTTCATATCCGGTGGTTCCATTTACTTGCCCGGCAAAAAACAGTCCGGGCACAACTTTTGACTCCAAGGAGTGGTTGAGTTGTGTGGGATCGAAATAATCGTACTCAATGGCATAGCCGGGGCGATACGCTTTGGCTTCTCTGAATGCGGGGATTTTGCGGATGGCTTCCAATTGCACCTCCATGGGCATGCTTGACGAAAAGCCGTTCAGATACATTTCGTTAGTGTCTTCACCCTCGGGCTCCAGAAAGAGCGGGTGATGATCCTTGTCGGGGAAAGTGACGAGCTTTGTTTCTATTGACGGGCAATAGCGTGGGCCGGTACTTTGAATCTGTCCATTGAAGAGCGGAGAGTCAGCCAGTCCTTTCTTCAGTGTCGCGTGTACCTCTTCGTTCGTGGCACAGGTCCAGCAGGGCAATTGTTGCAGTTGCCTGTGCTTACCGAAGAAACTGAATTGGTGGAAGTCGTTCTCTCCCTCCTGTATTTCCATATCCTCAAAGTGTATGCTGCGCTTGTCCAGTCTCACAGGAGTACCTGTCTTCATGCGTCCGGAGCGTATGCCGTGACGGGTAATGCTTTCCGTGAAATGGTAGACGGCGGGTTCTGCACATCTTCCTCCTGGATATGTGTGCCTTCCAATGTGCATCAGCCCGTTCAGAAAAGTGCCGGCCGTTATCACCACACTCTTGGCTCGGAACTCCACGCCCCATACAGTCTTTACGCCTACAGCCTCTCCATTTTCCACTATGAGCTCGTCAGCCTGGTCTTGCCAGATGTCGAGGTTGGAAGTGTGGTCGAGGATAGTGCGCCACTGCCAGATGAATTTTCCGCGGTCGCACTGTGCTCTCGGGCTCCAGACGGCAGGACCTTTCGAACGGTTCAACATCCTGAATTGGATGGCGGTGGCGTCGGTCACTATTCCCATATAACCTCCGAGCGCATCAATTTCGCGTACAATCTGTCCTTTGGCAATGCCTCCCACGGCAGGATTGCAACTCATCTGCGCAATCTTGTTCATGTCCATGGTGATGAGACACGTCTTGGCGCCCATGTTGGCGGAAGCAGCTGCGGCCTCACATCCGGCATGTCCTCCACCTATAATAATAACATCATAATTGAAAAGCATCATCTGTAATTTTCCGCAAAATTAATTATTTTAATTGGATTTTCAGAGAAAAACTTTGATTTATCACCAATTTATAGTATTTTTGCAGTCCCCAAAGCAGGTTCACATACCTACTTTATAGTATTGTCTGCTCCTCTTTAGGATAGGACAGTGGGGGCCTGTTATGTTTTGAAAATATAAATCTAACAGTTAAATATTTAAATTTCAATCATTTATGTGGTTATGTAATTCATCTATCGGTAGGAAAGTGGTGATGGCCGTAACAGGCGTTGCGCTTATCCTGTTCTTGACGTTCCACATGTCAATGAACCTTGTTGCGTTCTTCTCTGGCGAAGCTTACAACATGATTTGTGGTCTTCTTGGTGCCAACTGGTACGCTGTAGCGGCAACGCTTGGTTTGGCATTCCTTGCAGTGGTGCACATTGTTTATGCCTTTTGGCTCACCATGCAGAACCGTGCAGCCCGCGGCAACAACCGCTATGCTGTTACTGCCAAGCCTGCCAAGGTGGAATGGGCCTCACAGAACATGCTCGTCTTGGGCATTATTGTTCTTCTCGGCTTGCTCCTCCACTTGTTCAACTTCTGGTTTAACATGATGTTCGCTGAGATCACTCACATGACGGTGGCTCACGATCCTGCCGACGGCTTTGCCTTCATCAAGGATGTGTTCGCCAATCCTGTTTACGTTGTTCTCTACATTGTGTGGATTGTGGCCATCTGGTTCCACCTCTCTCACGGCTTCTGGAGCGCCATGCAGACCTTCGGATGGAACGGCAAGACTTGGTTCTGCCGTTGGAAGGTTATCGGCATTGTTTATTCTACTGTGCTGATGCTCGGTTTCCTCTTTGTGGTTCTGGCCTTCACCTTCAAGCTTGCTCCCAGCCTTTGCTGCTGCGCAGGTTGCTAACCGAAAGCCGTTATTAATTACAATTTAAAATCAGAAATCATGGCTAATAAGACTATAGATTCAAGAATTCCAGAAGGCCCAGTGGCCGAGAAATGGACTAACTATAAGGCTCACCAGCGCTTGGTGAACCCTAAGAATAAGCTTAAACTCGACATCATCGTTGTCGGAACCGGTCTTGCCGGTGCCAGTGCGGCAGCAAGTTTGGGTGAGATGGGCTTCAATGTGCTCAACTTCTGCATCCAGGATTCTCCTCGTCGCGCTCACTCCATAGCTGCGCAGGGTGGTATCAATGCTGCCAAGAACTACCAGAACGACGGCGACTCCGTTTACCGTCTTTTCTACGACACTGTGAAGGGTGGTGACTACCGTGCCCGTGAGGCCAACGTTTATCGTCTGGCTGAGGTGTCCAACAGTATTATTGACCAGTGTGTGGCTCAGGGTGTACCTTTCGCACGTGAGTATGGCGGCATGCTTGCCAACCGTTCTTTCGGTGGTGCCCAGGTTTCACGTACTTTCTATGCCAAAGGTCAGACAGGCCAGCAGCTTCTCCTCGGTGCTTATTCTGCGCTGAGCCGTCAGGTACACACCGGACGTGTGAAGCTCTTCACCCGCTACGAAATGGAAGACCTCGTGATTATCGACGGTCGTGCACGTGGTATCATTGCCAAGAACCTCGTCAGCGGCAAGCTTGAGCGCTTCTCGGCCAACGCTGTGGTCATTGCCACTGGCGGATACGGCAACACCTACTTCCTCTCCACCAACGCTATGGGGTGCAACTGTACAGCCGCTCTTCAGTGCTATCGCAAGGGCGCTTACTTTGCCAATCCTTCCTACGTGCAGATTCACCCCACTTGTATCCCTGTTCACGGCGACAAGCAGTCAAAGCTGACCCTTATGTCAGAGTCTTTGCGTAACGATGGCCGTATCTGGGTGCCCAAGAAGCTTGAAGACGCCAAGTCTCTCCAGGCAGGCACAAAGAAGGGCAGCGACATTCCTGAGGAAGACCGCGACTACTATCTGGAGCGTCGCTATCCGGCTTTTGGAAACCTCGTTCCCCGCGACGTGGCATCACGTGCAGCCAAGGAGCGTTGTGACAAGGGCTATGGCGTGAACAATACGGGTCTTGCCGTGTTCCTCGACTTCTCCGAGAGTATCGAGCGTCTCGGCATCGATGTGGTTCGCCAGCGCTATGGCAACCTCTTCGACATGTATGAGGAAATCACTGATGTGAACCCTGGTGAACTTGCCAACGAAATCAACGGCGTGAAGTATTACAACCCAATGATGATTTATCCTGCCATCCACTATACGATGGGTGGTATCTGGGTTGACTATGAACTCATGACTTCTATCACGGGTCTGTTCGCCATCGGTGAGTGCAACTTCTCTGACCACGGAGCCAACCGTCTGGGCGCTTCAGCCTTGATGCAGGGTCTGGCCGATGGTTACTTTGTGTTGCCATACACCATCCAGAACTACCTGGCAGACCAGGCCATTTGGCCACACCTTTCTACCGACATGCCCGAGTTTGAAGAAGCTGAAAAGCACGTGCAGGCAGAGATTGACCGCCTGATGGGCATCCAGGGAAAGCGTTCTGTGGACTCTATCCACAAGGAACTCGGCCACATCATGTGGGAACACGTGGGCATGGGCCGCACTGCCGAAGGCTTGAAGGAAGGTCTTGAACTCATCAAGAAGATTCGCAAGGAGTTCAACACCAACCTCTTCATTCCTGGAAGCAAGGAAGGTCTCAACGTGGAACTCGACAAGGCCATCCATCTCCGTGACTTCATCACCATGGGTGAACTTATTGCCTACGACGCACTCTCCCGCAACGAGTCTTGCGGTGGCCACTTCCGCGAGGAGTATCAGACTCCCGAGGGCGAGGCACAGCGCGACGACGAGAACTTCTTCTACGTGGGCTGCTGGGAATACCAGGGCAACGACGAGACAGCTCCCGAGCTCATCAAGGAACCTCTGCACTATGAGGCAATCAAGGTTCAGACACGTAACTATAAGAACTAATAAAAAGGAAATTCAAGATGGAAAACAGTATAAGTTTCACACTGAAAGTGTGGCGTCAGAACGGACCTAAGGCAGAGGGCCATTTCGACACATTCGAGATGAAGGATATTCCTACCGACACTTCTTTCCTTGAGATGCTTGACATTCTGAATGAGCAGCTCATCGAGGACGGCAAGGAGCCATTCGTTTTCGACCACGACTGCCGTGAGGGTATCTGCGGCATGTGCTCACTCTATATCAATGGTCACCCACATGGTCCTAACTCAGGTGCCACCACTTGCCAGCTTTACATGCGCAAGTTCAACGATGGTGATATCATCACCGTGGAGCCCTGGCGTTCGGCCGCTTTCCCGGTCATCAAGGATTGCATGGTAGACCGCTCTGCTTTCGACAAGATTATGCAGGCTGGCGGCTACATCAGCGTTCGCACCGGACAGCCACAGGATGCCAATGCCATCCTGATTCCCAAGGAGGATGCTGACGAAGCTATGGACTGTGCCACCTGTATCGGTTGCGGTTGCTGTGTAGCAGCCTGCAAGAACGGTTCGGCCATGCTCTTTGTAAGTTCTAAGGTGAGCCAGCTGGCTCTTCTCCCTCAGGGTCGTCCAGAGGCTGCCAAGCGTGCCAAGGCTATGATCATGAAGATGGAAGAACTTGGCTTCGGTAACTGTACCAACACACGTGCCTGCGAGGCTGAGTGCCCCAAGAACGAGTCTATCGCCAACATCGCTCGCCTGAACCGCGAGTTCATCAAGGCTAAGTTGGCTGACTAAGTCGAGCAAATATAATTATAGATAGAAACAAAAAAGTGCTGCAGTTTAAGCTGCGGCACTTTTTTGTTTTGCACGACATTGATGATGTCTGTCCGTTCCCTCTTGTTCACAAGGAAGGAACTGCAGAACTGATTTTCCCCTTGTTCGCACGCACGCGAGAGAAAAGTTTTCAAGAAATCACCACTATCTATCACCAATGGCGCTTGTGTCGGCTTAACTGCTTGACAATAAGAAATATAACAAGAGTGATAGATGCGTGATAGATGCACAATTATCTATCACTCCATCACGCTTTCGCAAATGTCGCAGCGAGCGTCCGAAATCAGTCCGACACTTTGGGCAATGCATGCCCAGTGCCTGTGACTACCCGTAAACGTGCCGTTAACGATGATTGCCTCACCCTTATTTCTTCTCTGGCAGGCCGAGTCGCCAGCGGTAGTCCTGTGGCAATTCGTCGTTAACTTTCTCGAAGGGATTCCGGGCGAGGCAGAGTGACATGACGCTGATTTTCAGTCCTTCCATTTCACTCAGTGCCTTGGCGCAAGCCTTCATCGTGGATCCGGTGGTCACCACGTCGTCTATCAGCAGTACATGTTTTCCTTCTATTTGTCGTGTGTCGCCTGCCCTGAAAGCCCCATTCACGTTTTCCCGGCGGTCCATCATGGTCATTTGCGTTTGGCTCTGTACGAACGATTTCCTTTTCAAGGCTTTTGTTGCCATGCCTATGCCCGTGGCCGACATCACGCCCCTTGCCAAACTTACGCACTGGTTGTATCCTCTTTCTCTCTCACGGCCTTTCGTGAGTGGCACGGGCACCAACACGTCGATGCCCTCAAAGAAACCGCTGCGGGCCAATTCTTGGGCTGCCATGAATCCCATCATCTCCGCGTAGTCGGGCCGGCCGTGGTATTTCATGTCGTGAATGAGGTCGCTCAGTTCCGAGTGGGCGGCATAGTAGAGGTAGGCGGCACACCGCTCAATGGGGAACACGCCCCAGAACAACCGGGCCATTGCATTGTCGTAAGGGTCTTTCCAAAGGTAGGTACGGGGCAGATTGAAGTTGCATCCGGCACAGACCACGTCTTCGCAGGCACAGAGCCTTCTGTCGCAAATGGGGCAGAAGCGCGGTGCTATCAGGTCTAAGGTTTGTCGCAGCCACCTCCTGTTCATGCCGTCAGTCCTCCCATTCTTCGTCAGCACCCTCACAGTCGTCCGTGTCCAGACATTGGTTTATCACGTCCATGGTGAATCCGCGTTGCAGGGCAAAGCGGATCAGCTTGGTGCGCAGTTCATAGCCAGACTTGGCGCGGGTCGATTTCCTCTTCTGCTGCAACAACGGGCGCAGGATGTCCACATACATATCTTCCTCCATCTCGTCGAGCACGCGGCAAGAGATGTCCTTGGGTATACGCTTCATGTAGAGCGCCTGCTCCACCTTGCGCCGTCCCCATTTGTTATACCTTATCTTGTCTCTGGCGAACGCCCGTGCATACCGCTCCTCGTCTACAAACTTTTCCTTCTTCAGATAGTTCATGACGCGCTCTTGCGCCTCGGGTGTCATTTCCCACTTGTCCATCTTGTCGGTCATTTCCTTCTCGCAGTGTTCGGCTTGCGAGCAGAGGGCAGCGAGTGTGGCAAGTGCTTCCTGTTCGGTTCTTGGTTTTCTCATGGTTGTCTTTCCTGTATGGCTTTTACGAAACGTATCTTGCCGAACATGTCGTTGCGGGTGTCAGCCGAGCCGAACCCTTCCTCCTTCAGCATGTCCAACGTCTCCTTTACGTAGATAGGGTTGATTTCAAAAAAGAGCATGCCCTGTGGCTTGAGGGCATGACGGGCATAGTGCGCTATGCTGCGGTAGAAGAGCAGTGGATTCTCGTCGGGTACGAAGAGCGCCATCCGTGGCTCGTATTCGAGCACGTTGCGTGCCATGTCTTTTTCCTCTTTCAGGCAGATATAGGGCGGATTGCTCACAATGACATCCCACACCCCGTTGTCTGCCGTTGGCGGATTCAGTGCGTCCTGCTTTCTCACGTTGACGTGGGCTCCCAGTCTCTCCGCATTGGTGCGGGCTGTGTGGAGAGCAGCTGCCGACAGGTCCCAGGCTTCCACATCAGCCCCCATCATGTCGAGCGAGAGGGTAATGGCGATGCATCCCGTACCGGTTCCTATGTCGAGAATCTTCGTCAGTGCCGTTTCTTTTGCCTCTGTCGGGCTTTTGCCCTTCTCGACGGATAGTCTTACCCATTCGCACAGTTCGGCTGTCTCGGGCCGAGGAATCAGCGTTTGCGACGAAACCGTGAACGTCCTGCCCGCAAAAGTTTCCTTTCCGAGCACGTACTGCACGGGTTCAGCCTTTTCCAGCCTGTTGAATATCTCTTCGAGCTGTTTCTGTTCTTCGGGGGATAATTCTTCCACCTTGCCGCTCACGATGTCGGTAAGTGTCATGCCGTATTGTTCTTCCAGCACGAGTCGTGTGATGGCGCGTGCCTCTCCTGCGTCATATATGCCGGAGAGCCGGTGCCATAGTTCGTTGTATGTCATAGTCTTGCTTGTGTGTGCAAAGATAGTGCAAACGAGCGAAATAGAAAACAAACTCGTTTGTTTTTATTTCCGGGTGCCGCAGTGTCTTCGGAAAAGATAGTGCCAACGAGTGCAATGAAAACGTGTTTTCGGATTGCCGAGTGTAGCCTATCTTATGCAAAGATAGTGCAAATGGGTAAAACAGAAAACGAACTGCTTTTATTTCCGAGTGCCGCCTTGTTTTATTGAAAGCTGGTGCAAACGGGCGAAATAGAAACGAACTCGTTTGTTTTTGTTTCCCGGTACTGCCTATATTCCCCGAAATGCGTTACCTTTGCAAGTACAATACCAAATACTCATGCAGATGAAACAACAAGAGATAGACGAGATGTACATGCGCCGTTGCCTGCAACTGGCTCGTGGCGGACGCCAGAACGCCAAGCCCAACCCCATGGTGGGCGCCGTTATCGTGGCACAGGGCCGCATCATTGGCGAGGGCTACCACGAGCGCTGCGGCGAGGGCCATGCCGAAGTCAATGCTTTCGCTTCCGTGAAGCCCTCCGACGAAGCCTTGCTTCACGAAGCCACTATTTATGTAAGTCTGGAGCCGTGTGCCCATTTCGGTCGCACTCCTCCCTGTGCCGACCTGATAGTGCGCAAGGGCGTGCGCCGTGCCGTTGTGGGATGTGTAGATCCCTTTGCCCGCGTCCACGGCAAGGGCATCCAGCGTCTGCGCGATGCCGGGATTGAGGTCACTTTAGGTGTTCTCGAGCGTGAATGTCTGGCGCTCAACAGCCGCTTCATCACCGTCAACACCCACCATCGGCCCTACATTATCCTGAAGTGGGCACAGAGTGCCAATGGATTTCTCGACGACTGCTATCGTCCTGTAAGGCTCAGCACACCTTTCACCCAGATGCTGGTTCACAAGCTCCGTGCCGAGTGTGATGCCATCCTCGTGGGGCGTATCACAGCCGAGCGCGACCATCCCCGGCTCAACGTGCGTGAGTGGAGTGGTCCCGACCCGCGTCGCATTGTGCTCTCCCACGTGTCCGACGGTGAGGTCCATTCCGGCATGCTGCCTCAGTTGCTTGCCGAATTGCAGGTCGATGGCGTGCAGTCGCTCTTGGTTGAGGGTGGCGCCAAGACACTCCATTCGTTCCTTGACAATGGTTGGTGGGACGAGATACGTGTGGAGACGGCTCCTTCCACCTTTACTGATGGCACACGGGCACCGCTTGTACCCTCGCAGGCTTTGCTCACCCGGCAGGACTGTTATGACGGCCAGGTCATCCGCTGTTACACTCACAGGGAATGACGGGCATAGGCTCGGGGAGGCTTCCGGAAATTGGAGCGATGTCCCATAGTGCAGTATATCGGACCTTTTCATGGTCTGTACCGAGCCTTCGGTAGACCGTCATAGCCGGTAATCCCGAAAATAGAGCCATCTCTTCAATTCTTGCCTAAAACAACAAAAAGGGGCGCACTCATGGATTGAGTGCGCCCCGAACTATATGCGTTAAATTACTAAACTTTCCTTTAAAAAGCGAACATGTGCTTATTTGCTCATGTTCATCTTGCGATTGAGGAATGCTGCATTTCCAATCACTGCGGCCATAATGGCTACTGTCAATACGAAGTACATCATAATCTTAATCCTTTCTTTCTTTTGTTATCCTTAATACTGTTTACCTGAATATATATTGTCGCCAGGGATACCCCTGCGTTGTTTTTCTGTTCAATCGGCAAGAGAGCTTACTTGCTGCTCTTGATGTCGATTGTCATATCGATTGTTGTAGCCAGTGCGAATGCGACAACTGCAACTACCATAAATCCAAACATTTCCATAATCTTAATCCTTTCTTCTTTTGTTATTATCCTTCGTTCAATCTTTACGCTTGCAAAGGTAATGCCTTTTTCTGTGTGCGTACACAAAAAGAAGGATTAGTTCTGTTTTCCCTTTGTTTTATTGACCTTAATCAATTATTGGCAGTATGTCAGTGACATGTCACTTCCGTCCGAAATCGGCTGGCACTTCGCCCCACTTCTTGGTTTCCCACTTAATAATAGGTGTGGTTATGGTGTGCGTGCGCAGCCATGCTTCGGCGCGTGCAATGATTTGGTAGAGTGGGGCTGTCTGTGGCGTGCGTTCCAGTTTGGTCTTGCACTGCTTCTTTTTCACCCACAGGATGGCGTTCACGCTGTCGCTGTAGATCACCTTGTCGCGTATGCCCTGCTTTTCCATCAGTGCCAGGGCGTGCACGATGGCGAGAAACTCGCCGATGTTGTTGGTGCCGTGCATAGGGCCGAAGTGGAACACCTGTGCGCCGGTCTGCAGGTCTATGCACTGATATTCCATGGGTCCGGGGTTGCCCGAGCAGGCAGCGTCTACCGCCCATGCATTGGCTACCACCTCGTTGGGCAGGGGCAGCACGGTGTCGTGTCGCCAGTCGGGAGGGTTTGTGTCTGTTAGCATTGTCGTTGTTGATGAAGTTGGAAAAAGGCGAGGGGAGTCAAGACCAAGTCTTGTCCTTTTCCACAAGATGCGTTGTCTTGACTCCCCTCAGTCGTTATTATAGAGGCTTTATAAGCGGTTTTGTTACATTCTTTCGGGCACTTCTATGCCGAGCAGTGCCATGCCGTTCTTCAGTATCTTCGCCACGTTCTGGGCTATTACCAGTCGCACCAGTTTCTCCTCTTCGGTGTCGGCACCGAGAATGCTGAAGTCGTGGTAGAATTGGTTGAAGTCCTTGGTCAGTTCGTAGCAGTAGTTGGCAATGCCGCTGGGCGAGTAGTCCTTGCCAGCCTGTTCCACGGCAGCTCCGAAGTCGTTCATCTTCTGCACCAGTTGCACCTCTTTCTCGTTGAGCGGCATGCTGTCGGCGAGCTGTGTGGGCAGTGTGATGTTTTCGGCGGCAGCCTTGCGCATGATGCTGCGTATGCGGGCGTAGGTGTACTGTATGAAGGGCCCTGTGTTGCCGTTGAAGTCTATGCTCTCGGCGGGGTTGAAGAGCATATTCTTGCGCGCGTCCACCTTGAGGATGAAATATTTCAGGGCACCCATGCCCACGATGCGGGCTATCTCGTTGCGCTCCTCCTCGGTCATGTCCTTGAACTTGCCCAGTTCCTCGCTTGTTTTCTTGGCGTCGCTCACCATTTCGGCTATCAGGTCGTCTGCGTCGACCACTGTTCCCTCGCGGCTTTTCATCTTGCCGTTGGGCAGTTCCACCATGCCGTAGGAGAAGTGCACCAGTTCCTTGCCCCACTTGAAGCCGAGGCGGTCGAGCAGGATGGAGAGCACCTGGAAGTGGTAGTTCTGTTCGTTGCCCACCACGTAGATCATCTTGTCGATGGGGAAGTCGTTGAAGCGCATGGTGGCAGTGCCGATGTCCTGCGTCATGTAGACGCTGGTGCCGTCGGAGCGGAGCAGCAGTTTCTGGTCGAGACCTTCCTTGGTGAGGTCAGCCCACACGCTGTTGTCGTCCTTGCGGAAGAAGAGTCCTTTCTCCAGTCCTTCCTCCACCTTCTTCTTGCCCACGAGATAAGTGTTGGACTCGTAGTATATCTTGTCGAATGCCACGCCGAGCGCCTTGTAGGTTTCGTCGAATCCGGCATACACCCAGTTGTTCATCTTCTCCCAAAGCGCACGTACTTCAGGGTCGCCTTGCTCCCATTTCACGAGCATGGCATGTGCCTCCTTGATGAGGGGGGCTTCAGCCTTGGCCTTTTCCTCGGCGTCCTTTTCGGTCATGCCTTCGGCCAGGTATTGTGCCTCGAGCGTCTTGCACTCTTCCTTGTAGTGCTTGTCGAACGCCACGTAGAAGTCGCCAATGAGGTGGTCGCCTTTCTTGCCGGTAGATTCCGGTGTGGCGCCGTTGCCCCATTTCTGCCATGCCAGCATAGACTTGCAGATGTGTATGCCGCGGTCGTTCACGATGTTGGTCTTCACCACGCGGTTGCCGTTGGCGGCCATGATCTGCGCCAGCGACCAACCCAGCAGGTTGTTGCGCACGTGTCCCAGGTGGAGCGGCTTGTTGGTGTTGGGTGAAGAATACTCCACCATCACCAGGGGCGACTCTTCGGTGGCATGCTTTTCGCCGAATGTGGGGTCGGCGTTGATGTCGTTGAGCAGCGCAATCCATGCGGCGGGAGCTATGGAGAGGTTGAGGAATCCCTTCACCACGTTGTAGCTTGCCACGGCGGGACAATTCTCGACGAGGTAGCGTCCTATTTCTTCTGCTGTGTCCTCAGGCTTCTTCTTTGAGAGCTTGAGGAAAGGGAATACCACGAGGGTGAGGTTGCCCTCAAATTCTTTCTTAGTCTTCTGGAGCTGCACCATTTTCTGTGGCACGTCTTGTCCGTAGAGTTCCTTCACTGCTTGGAGCGTAGAACTTGAGATTACGCTGTCAATATTCATCTTTGTTATCTAATTACCGGTATTTGTTCGTTTTCTCTATTTATTAGGTGCAAAGGTAGTGCAAATCGAAGACAATACAAAATAAAAGAGAACTTGTTTCGCTTTTATTTTTATTGTTGAGATGCAGCCTATCTTATTTAAAGGTAGTGCAAATCGAAGACAATACAAAATAAAATCCGTATATTTGCAGTCTCACAACAAATGTTTCGCTTATGATGATAGCCACTCTTGTTATTCTTGGTCTGACTGCCCTCATGTTTGTTATCGGGAAAATTCGTTCAGACATTGTTGCTCTTCTTGCCCTCCTTGCCCTTCTGCTCTGTGGCGTGCTCACGCCCCAGGAAGCCCTGTCGGGTTTCTCCAATTCCGTTGTCATCATGATGGTGGGATTGTTCGTGGTGGGTGGTGCCGTGCTGCGCACAGGACTTGCCCGCATGGCAAGCCGCCAGGTGATGAGGCTTGCCCGGGGCAACGAGACGGCCCTCTTCCTGCTTGTTGTGCTGACCACGGCCGTCATCGGAGCCTTTGTGAGCAACACCGGTACGGTGGCGCTTATGCTCCCCATTGTGGTCAGCATGGCCACACAGGCCAAGATGAACGCTTCGCGGCTGCTGATGCCCCTTGCCTTTGCCAGCAGCATGGGTGGCATGCTCACCCTCATCGGCACTCCTCCCAACCTGGTCATTCAAGAAACCCTGACAGAGAACGGTTATGCGCCATTGGGCTTTTTCTCGTTCACTCCGGTCGGTTTGGTGTGCTTGCTCGTAGGTATCGTAGTGATGCTGCCCCTCAGCAAGTGGCTGCTTGACAGGAAGGCTGCCGAGCAACGCGCTTCCAAGGGCAAGACCCTCGACCAACTGGCTGAGGAATACCGCCTTTCCCATCAGATACACCGTTGCCGGGTCAATGCCGGCAGCACGTTGGTCGGCAGCACGTTGGCGGAACTCGACTTGCGCCACCGCTATTCGCTCACGGTGGTGGAGGTGCGGCAGGAGAACCGCACCCACTCCAAACTCATGCAGCAGGTGAACCAGCGCATACCGGGCCCTCGCACCCAACTACAGGAAGACGACATACTCTATCTGGCCGGCGACGATGCCCATGTAGGCCGTCTTGTGGCAGACTATAGCCTGGAGCTGTTGTCTGCCGAGGGTGTTTCTTCTCGCCTTGCCTTCTACGACATAGGCATTGCCGAACTGGTGCTGATGCCCCATTCACGCCTTGTCAACCGAGAGATTCGCCAGTCGGGATTCCGTGAGAAATTCAATGTCAACGTGCTTGGCATCCGCCGCAAGGGAACAACCATCGTGAGCCATCTGGCCGAAGAACGTTTCCTGCCGGGTGACATGCTCCTTGTGCAAGGCACGTGGCAGAACATAGCCCGCCTGGAGGCCGAAGAGGAAGACTGGGTGGTGCTCGGGAGGCCTCAACAGCAGGCAGAGTCAGTCACACGCGACTATAAGGCTCCCTATGCAGCGTTCGTGCTGGCGCTGATGGTGGCGCTGATGGTGTTCGATTTTGTTCCCGTGGCTCCGGTCACGGCTGTGATGCTTGCCGGTGTGCTCATGGTGCTGGGTGGTTGTTTCAAGAATGTGGAGGCTGCCTACAAGACCATCAACTGGGAAAGTGTGGTGCTCATTGCGGCGATGATGCCCATGTCGGTGGCGCTGGAGAAGACGGGCGCCTCGCAGCTGATTTCCCACTCGCTGGTGGGTGCGCTCGGCTCCATGGGGCCAACGGCACTTCTGGCAGGCATTTATTTCACAACCTCACTTCTCACCATGTTTATCAGCAACACGGCCACTGCCGTACTTATGTCGCCCATTGCCCTGTCGTCCGCTGTTCAGTTGGGTTGTAGTCCCTATCCCTTTCTTTTTGCCGTGGCCGTGTCGGCGAGCATGTGTTTCGCCTCACCTTTCTCCACACCGCCCAATGCGCTTGTCGTGCAGGCTGGCGGATACAGATTCATGGACTATGTGAAGTTTGGACTGCCTCTTCAGGTTGCCATGGGCATTGTGATGATTGTTGTGTTGCCTCTGCTTGTGTGATGCCTTTTCATCGCATGGACGTCTCCGTATGCCAAATGGGCTTGTCCTGAAGCAGAGAATGTGGAAGTGAATAAAAGGTGAAAGCCTGCAGGGCTTTCACCTTTGTTGATTCCCTGGAGCGTGTGCAGACGGGGCTTGCAGTTTCTTTTTCAAATGGTGGTAGAGCCGCCACATGGCAGGCACGAGGAAAATGTCTGCCATAATCCATGCCACGGGGTCGCCGTAGCACACGCCGAGGAATCCCCATGCAGGCACCAGCCACAGGCTCACGCCGCACCGCGCTATCATCTCCATCACACCCGACAGCATCGACAGGTTGCTGTAGCCCAGTCCCTGGATGCTGTAGCGCAGGATGGTGAGCAGTCCGAGCACCGGATAGTAGTAGTTGCACAGCCGCATGAACTGGGCGGCATAGCGCACTATCTCTGTCTCGCCGCTCTTCACGAAGATCATCATCAGGTAGTCGGCAAAGGGATAGATGACGATGAACGTGAACACAAAGTAGATGAGCATCACCTTGATGGCGGAGCGCAAGCCGAGCGCTATGCGGTCCAGTCGTCGTGCGCCGATGTTCTGTCCGCAGTAGGTGGCCATCGCCACACCGATGTTCTCAAATACGCAGGTGAACAGATACTTGATGCGCATCGAGGCGGTGAATGCCGCCACGTAGACTGTGCCCAGGGCGTTGTTGGCGCTTTGGAGCATGATGGAGCCAATGGCGGTGATGGAGAACTGCAGTCCCATGGGTATGCCGTTGACCAGCAGTCGTCCCACCTTGCGGTCGTCATAGACGCGCTCCTCGCGGTTGGGAATGAGCAGTTGCATGTGGCGCTTGATATACCATCCGCACAGTGCCGAGGCAAACACCTGCGAGACAAGTGTGGCTATGGCGGCACCCTCCACGCCCATGCCGAACACGATGATGAACACCATGTCGAGCACAATGTTCACCACCGACGAGGTGATGAGAAAGTAGAACGGCTGCTTGGAGTTGCCCAGTGCCCGGATGAATCCAGAGAGGGCGTTGTAGGCAATGGTGAAGGGAATGGCTATGAAGTTGAACAGCAGATACACGTAGGCATCGCTGAAACATTCTCGGGGCGTGTTGACCACCTGGAGAATGCGGTCGCAGAACAGGCAGGTGAGCAGCGTGATGACGGCGGCTATCACCGCCGATATGCGCACCGCACCCGCCACATACTGCCGCATCTCGCTGAAGTTCTTGGCACCGAACGACTGTGCCACGGGAATGGCAAAGCCGGCGCATGCCCCGTTGCAGAAACCCATGATGAGAAACATGACCGACGTCGATGCTCCCACGCCTGCCAGGGCGTTCACCCCCACGAAGCGCCCCACCACGGCGGCGTCGATGATGAGGTACATCTGCTGGAGTATATAGCCCAGAATGAGAGGGACGGCAAATTTGAGGATGCCGCGTGTGGGCGAGCCCACGGTCATATCGCTGATTTGTGACATGTTAGTTATTGAGTGTGTAGTTATCCGGCTGCAAAGTTACGCCAATTCCCGTGGCTTGCCAAATCAGAAAGTTAAAATAAAGTTAGCAGTCCTTCGCTGCATGTCTTCCATTGGCGGTCTCGGGCAGCCGATGACATATCCATTGCTCCGCTTGCCCCGGGCTGAGTGCAGGTTTGGCTTTCATCCCGCTTTTTTAGGTCGCGACGAAAACAAATCTGCCGGAACCATTCGTGCCACTCCTTCCAGGCCTTCAAACTGTAAGTTGCCCACCCCAATACAGGTTTGCAACCCACGGACAATCCTCCTGGCGAACTTGCGGAAACCTCCGTGTTTACGGGGCAAGTGGCCACTTACGCTGTAAAAGTGTGACACTTTTCGCGATCTTGCCCTGTTTTACGGCTTTTTTTAAGTGTGCAATCGGCCATTACAAAAAGTGTGCCAAAAATTCGGAAACACGGAAAAATAATTCAGGCGGCCAAAATATGTAAAGAAACAAAAATCTCTACGTGACACGACGACTACACCTTCACATTGCTAACGCCACACCCTCCCACCGCTAACGGCACACTAACACATCGCTAACGGCACACTAACGAACTTCTTGCCGCAGTGGAAATGTGAAAACAGGCAATCTGCGCATGGATGCCGTGGCACGGATAAAGACGGGAGTATAGGCATTGGGTAAAGAAAAGTTACCGTCAGAAAACTTTTCGATGCCGCCTTGCTTTCACACGGACTGAGTGTTACGTCACGCAAAATATATGTGTGCATGCCTATACAAATCGTAAGCAAGAAAAAGTAATATAATATATTAATATATTATATTAAAACATTTAACATATCTACCTACCACGCATATATTTCGAACTGTCACGTCACATTCTTCCGAATTTAACATTTAGAGTAGTTGTGATAATGATTGTAAAACATCAGATATACAGTCATATACACGGGAAAATCGTGTTTCTCCATTATAGCCGATTTTAACATATCCAAGCGTGACACTTCGAAAAACAGGGCATTATTGGCTCCAAAACGTGCAATTGAGAGGCCAAACTATGCAGTTGAACACCCAAACTTGCATGGAAAAAAAGTTAAAAGGGCATTTTTGCACACAAACTTTACCGCTTTCTCATGCCGTATTTTTGTACCCAAAGTTGCATATTTTGCACTCTTTCGGAGTGAAAGATTCATTTTTCGGTATCATAGTGCGCCGTGTCGAAATTTGTTACTAACGAATGTTAATTGCCTATGTCGTGCTGTGGCGTGTATTTTGGTCGTCATGGAAAGAGCTGAAAGGGCATACACTTTTCGTATAATGAGGAATGTTGCGTATAATTGTGATTTTTTAACGGGGTAGGTAACGCTTTGTGAAATATTTCTTATATATTTGCACTCACATCCTATATTGTTCACGAAACATTAACCCAAACAGATAACGTTATGAAGAAAACTCTACTCTTCGTGCTTGCACTCACCGCCATGGGTGCGCTGGCACAATCGCTCAAGTTCGGCAAGCCACGTGCGCGTCAGCAAGAGAGGAAGGTTATGGTGGACCGACAGGCCAACAAGGCGTCACAGAGCCGCATGTCATGGGCTGCCAAAGCCAATTTCATACCCATCGACGAGGCGCAGACCTTGGACGACAACGGCCACATATTCCGCTACGTGTACGGATATGACAAGGACGGACAGCGTTCGTCGGAGGCCATCTACTGCAAGGAGAAACAGCAGGACGGCTCGTATGTGGACAAGGGACTCGTCGTGCGCGGCACCTACCAGTACCAGTATGACACGAAGGGCAGACTGTGCGCCAAGAGCGTGGACTACGGCACAACGAACAATGACTATGGATTCTACAGCTATTTTGTCCAGGTGAACTACCAGGATGACGGCAAGGTGCTGTATGTGAAGTACGTCAAGGGGGACAATGCCTTGGACGGCTATGGCAACGCGTCGGAAATGTGGAGCTATTATCCCGACGGCAAACTTGCCATGTACACCACAGAAGGCGACGGCCAGACTCCCGAGTACTACAAACTTACGGAGCAGGGCAACGTGAAGGAAACTGGCCTCTTTAAGGGCTGGGACCAGATTGACAAAACGCTGGAGTTGATGCCATGGCGCACCACAGAAGGCGAACTCAACGATTCCACCATTACCCATTACGGACGTATCTACAGCAGTTCGGACACCAACACCCGCGACAAGACCAAGGTGGAGCACTACAAATATTCACCCACAGGATTGTTGCTGGAGTACACGGTTTATGGTAGCAACGGGGAAGACTGCAAGACAGTTTATGCCTATGACGACCTGGGACGCATCGTCTCATGGAAGAAATACTATGCCAACGATGACGACAGCGATGCGGGTTATGCGTCGAACATGTCGCGCGGCATGAACGAGTGGGACCATTCGGCCGAGGCACCCGCCACGGAGCCAGAGTGGCAAGCGGAACCGGAGTTCTGCCAGACATGGACCTATCTCGACAACACCACCGTGTGGGGCGTGGGCAATCCCTGGCACGACGTGTTCAACCTTGACGGTCCTGCCACTGAAATACTGCTCGTGGACGAGGACCACACCACACGCAACACCTTTGAGTGGACAGCTCCGGGCAAGCTGAAGAGCTACAAGTATTATGATGAGAACATAGACGGTGTGACTGAAGACAACCAGATTGAAGTGGATGCCGACGGACACATCGTGAAGAACGTGTGGACAAGCAAGGAGTCGTATGGCGACAAGGTTGAGGAATCGGTGGAGACCACTACCTACAAGTGGGACGGCGACAACCTTGTTTCGGCCAGCGAGGTGGACGAGAGCAGTTATGGTGACTACAAGAATAAAACCGTTTTTGACTACACCTACACCTTCGGCGACAATTCTTATCGGGAAGACACCAAGCAGTTTGATGTGCAGACCGATGGCGTTCCGAGCGAGACTTCCTCTTACTCTCTCTCCGTGACCCGCAAAGGCAATACCCTCCGCTGTGTGAACACGAACACTAATCTGGACGAGCCTTATATCACGGTACTCGGTGTGCAGGACGAGGACGTGACTTTCACCATTCCGAACATACTCAAGGATATGGAAGGCTTCACTGCCGATGTGCCTATTGTGGCATCGCAGAAAGGACGTGTTGTTGCGGCTTCCAACCATAACTCCTATGGCATAAATGAAGGTTATAACCTAAGCCAGGCTGATGAATTGTATTTAAACGTCCTGGGCGACCATTATTGCTCCATCGAGCACGATGGCGAGCAAACTGTGGGCCGCAGCATCGAAGGACTGCCGCTCTTCATCCTGAAAGGCAGCCAGTTGCAGACCATCTTTGCATACTATGATGAGGACTATAGTGAGGTAGTGCCCGCCAGCCGTGCCATTAGTTTGCCGGCCGGAAAGGCCTACGAAGAGATCAACTTCACCTACAACGACGAAGGCCAGCTCGTTGGCCAGCAGGTGACCGAGGTGAAAGCCGACGGCACCCGCACCGAGACCATCAAGCTGGAATACAAGTACGACCCGACAGGCATCGGTTCGCTGCAGATGGACACCCGTGTGGGCGTGAACCTGCAGGGCCGTTTGCTCAACCTCAAGAACGGTGCTGTGTTCAGCGTGTTCTCCCTCGGTGGTTCGGTGTTGGCTGAAGGCGTGGATGCCTACACCTTCCAGACCCCAGGCATCTACCTTGTCAAGGTGGGCAAGCAGACCGTGAAGGTGAACGTGAAGTAAGCGCACTTGACCCCAGATAACAAGAGGCGGCTCTTTACTCGCAATGGGTAAAAGCCGCCTCTTGTCTTGTTTTGTGGCAAAGGCTAAAAGCCATATCTTACCGCATAAAGTGGAATGTTGGTCATCCAGTCCTGCTTCCTGTATGGAGACATGGAGAAACGAAGTCCGTGAAGCCCCGGATTGTCCATTACGTATTGTCGTAGAGACTTTGCCTAACACTTTTCTATGGGAAAGTTCGGCTGAACCCTACACTTTTCTAGGGGAAAGAGCCCTCTGTGGTTCCTGTTTCCTGAGGTAAAAGCAGAAAGCAAAGGCTTGGAAATTTGCACATTTCGCAAGAAATCACTAAGTTTGCACACATGACTACCGAAGACTTTATAAACCAACACTTGACAGACGACGTGCGCACACTCGCCTTGCAGGGCGCACGCTGCCCGGACATCGACATGCCCTACGCCCTCGACCAGATAGCCGGATGGCAAACGGCACGCCAGAAGTTGCCCTCGTGGGCAACCACTGAAGGCTTGGTCTATCCGCCCCATCTCTCCATGGAACAGTGCTCTTCCGAACAGACTGCCCGCTACAAGGCTGAGCTTGCCTTGCGGCTACTCGCCTCGGTTGATAGCGACGGACAAGGGAGCGTGCCAACCAAACTCGTCGACTTGACAGGCGGTTTCGGTGTGGACTTCTCTTTCATGGCCCATGGCTTCGACCAGGCAGTCTATGTGGAAAGGCAGTTGCATCTCTGTGAGGTGGCACGCCACAACATTCCCCTGCTCGGCCTTCCCCATGCCGAGGTGGTGGAAGGTGACGGCACGGTCTACCTTTCGCGGCTGGACCATGCCACCCTCATATTCCTTGACCCGGCCCGTCGCGACAGCCATGGCGGCAAGACCGTGGCGATGAGCGACTGCACACCCGACGTGACCGCTCTGGAAGAAACATTGCTCAACAAGGCCGACCTGGTGATGGTGAAACTCTCGCCCATGCTCGACTGGCACAAGGCTGTGGCAGACCTTGGTGATAAGGTGAGCGAGGTGCACATTGTGTCGGCAGGCGGCGAGTGCAAGGAGTTGCTCCTCGTGTTGCGCCGCGACTTCTCGGGCAGTCCGCTCGTGGTTTGTGTCAACGACCACAGCACCTTCTCCTATCGCGAGGGTGCGCCACTCCACTCCGCCATGATTGGCGCCGTGGACGACCTTCCCATGCAGGTGATTGCCACCACCGAAGAAGCCCCTTCCTCGCTTGCCGACCCGCAAGTGCTGCTCGTGCCCAATGCCTCGGTCATGAAAGCAGGCTGTTTTGACCGGCTTGCCTGTGTGTTTGGCGTGCGTGCCGTGGCTGCCAACTCCCATCTGTTTCTCGCCTCGGGCATGGTGGACGATTTCCCCGGAAAGCAATACAACATTCTGCGCGTGACGACCATGAACAAGAAGGAACTCAAGAAGGCAATGACGGGAATAGACAGAGCCAGTGTCTCGGTGCGCAACTTCCCGCTTTCGGCTGCCGAACTGCGCAAACGGCTGAAAGTGAAAGATGGCGGCGACACCCACATCTTTGCCACAACGACCGACAGCCGGGAACATCTGCTTTACGTCTGCAAGCGGATTTGAGAGCTTGCCGCCTGTTGGCGCAACAGTCTGCGGTGACGTGCCCGTGAGAAATAAAAAACGGCTTTTTATTTTGAATTGTCTTCAATTTGAGCTATCTTTGCACGTTTAAATAGTACTATTTTATCATTATTTCATTTATTAAATGTCAGTAGAAATAAAGAAAGTCGAGTCGAAACGCGACTTAAAGACATTCATCGAATTCCACTACGACCTCTATGAGGGCAGCGAATACGATGTGCCCAACCTGTATAGCGACGAGCTCAACACGCTCAGCAAGGACCGCAACGCAGCTTTCGAGTTCTGCGAGGCCGAATACTATCTGGCCTATAAGGACGGAAAACTGGCGGGTAGGGTGGCAGCCATCATCAACAACCGTGCCAACGAGCGCTGGGGGCGCAAGTCGGTACGCTTTGGATGGATAGATTTTGTCGATGACCGTGAGGTGTCGGCAGCACTGCTGAAAGCAGTGGAAGACTATGGCAAGGCCAAAGGCATGACCGAAGTGGTGGGACCACTCGGATTTACCGACATGGATCCCGAGGGCATGCTCACCTACGGCTTCGACCAACTCGGCACCATGCCCACCATCTACAACTATGCCTACTATCCCCAACACATCGAGCAGATGGACGGTTGGGAGAAAGACAACGACTATGTGGAATATAAGCTCATGGTGCCCGAGAAGATACCCGAGAAGTATACCAAGATAGCCAAGATGATAAAGAAACGCTACAACCTCCATGTGAAGAAGCTCACCCGAAAGGAAATCTACAAGGACGGTTACGGCAAGCGCATCTTCCAGCTCATCAACGACACCTACAAGGATCTCTACGGATTCTCTGAACTCAGCGAGAAACAGATAGAGCAGTATGTGGACATGTATCTGCCTATGGCAGACCTCAACCTCATTACCCTGATAGAAGACTGGAATGCCGACCACAAGCTGGTGGGTGTGGGCATTACCATCCCGTCGCTCGCCAGGGCACTGCAGAAATGCCACCGTGGCAGAATGTTCCCCTTCGGCTGGTGGCACCTGTTGCGCGCCATCAAGTATCACAAGACCAAGGGCGTGGACCTGCTGCTGATGGGCGTGCTGCCCGAATACCGCATGAAGGGAGCCAATGCGCTCATGTTCTCCGACCTCATACCCCGCTACCAGGCCTACGGCTTCGAGTGGGGCGAGAGTCAGGTGGAAATGGCAAGCAACGAAGGTGTGCAGAGCCAGTGGGAATACCTGGAAACCATCATGCACAAGAAGCGCAAGTGCTACAAGAAGGCAATAGGATAACCTTTTCACGCCACACAACAGAAAGACTATGGAAGAAGAAAACATGAAGCCAAACGACCAGTCCCAGGTGGAATACACCGACGACAACATTCGTCATCTGTCGGGACTGGAACACATACGCATACGCCCAGGCATGTACATCGGACGACTGGGTGACGGACGCACAGCCGAGGATGGCATCTATGTGCTGCTCAAGGAGGTGCTCGACAACTCCATCGACGAGTTCAAGATGAATGCCGGCAAGCGTATAGAGGTGGACATTGACGACAATCTGAAGGTGTCGGTACGCGACTATGGACGTGGTATTCCGCAGGGAAAACTCGTGGAGGCTGTCAGCGAACTCAACACCAGCGGCAAATTCGACACCAAGGCCTTCAAGAAGAGCATCGGACTCAACGGCGTGGGCATCAAGGCGGTGAATGCCCTGAGCGCCCGCTTTGAGGCACGAAGCTATCGAGAGGGCAAGGTGCGCACGGTGGTGTTCGACCGGGGAAAGCTGGTGAGCGACACCACGGAACCTACAGAAGACGAGAATGGCACCTACATATTCTTCCAGCCCGATGATACCCTCTTCCTGAACTACAAGTTCCAGGCAGACATTGTGGAGACCATGCTCCGCAACTACACCTACCTGAACACCGGCCTTGCCATCATGTTCAACGGCAGACGCATCATCAGTCGCAACGGACTGAAAGACCTGCTGCTCGACACCATGACCACCGACGGACTCTATCCCATCATCCACATCAAGGGTGAGGACATTGAGATAGCCTTCACCCACACCAATCAGTATGGCGAGGAATACCACTCCTTCGTCAACGGACAGCACACTACACAAGGCGGCACCCACCAGAGTGCCTTCAAGGAACACATAGCCAGAACCATCAAGGAGTTTTCCGGCAAGAACTTTGAGTATGCCGACATCCGCAACGGCATTGTGGCAGCCATAGCCATCAATGTGGAAGAACCCATGTTCGAGAGTCAGACCAAGATAAAGCTCGGCTCGCTCACCATGAGTCCCGGAGGCGACAGCATCAACAAGTATGTGGGCGACTTCATCAAGAAGGAAGTGGACAACTATCTGCACATACATGCTGACGTGGCAGAGGTGATGATAGAGAAGATACAGAGCAACGAGAAAGAACGCAAGGCCATGGCAGGCGTGGCAAAGATAGCCCGTGAGCGCGCCAAGAAAGCCAACCTGCACAACCGCAAGCTCCGTGACTGCCGCATACACTTCAGCGACGTGAAGAACGACCGCAAGGAGGAATCGAGCATCTTCATCACCGAGGGCGACTCGGCGAGCGGCAGTATCACCAAGAGCCGCGACGTGAACACCCAGGCGGTGTTCTCACTCCGCGGAAAGCCCCTCAACTCGTTCGGCATGACCAAAGAGGTGGTCTACAAGAACGAGGAGTTCAACCTGCTCCAGGCTGCACTCGACATTGAAGACGGGCTCGACACACTGCGCTACAACAAGGTCATCGTGGCGACGGATGCCGATGTAGACGGCATGCACATCCGCCTGCTCATCATCACTTTCTTCCTGCAGTTCTTCCCGGAACTCATCAAGAAGGGCCACGTCTATGTGTTGCAGACTCCTTTGTTCCGTGTGCGCAACCGCCGCACCAAGATCAAGAACAAGAAAGTGATAGCCGAGGCCGACACCAAGCGCACCAACAAGGAAAAGAAAAGCGACTTTATCACCCATTATTGCTACAGTGACGAGGAGCGCCTCAAGGCCATCTCCGACCTGGGTCCCGACCCGGAGATAACCCGATTCAAAGGTTTGGGCGAGATTTCGCCCGAGGAGTTTGCCCACTTCATCGGGCCCGACATGAGGCTGGAGCAGGTGACGCTCCACAAGACAGACCAGGTGCAGAAGCTCCTGGAATACTATATGGGCAAGAACACCATGGAACGGCAGAACTTTATCATTGACAACCTGGTGGTGGAGGAAGACCGCCCCGAGGAAATGGGAGAAGAAATAGACTAACAAGAAAGACATGAAGAAAACTATCATGGCAGCCCTTGCGCTGCTTTGCACAATAACAGCCAATGCACAGTTCTCGTTACGCATGGGCAAGGACAGTCCGCTGCGCAAGTTGCAGATGGCGGAGGTGGTGATCAACAACCTCTATGTAGACTCGGTAGACGAGAATAAACTGGCGGAAGACGGCATACGCGGCATGCTGGAGAAACTGGATCCGCACTCTTCTTACTCCACCCCTAAGGAAGTGAAGGCACTCAACGAACCCCTGCAGGGAAGCTTTGAGGGAATAGGCGTGCAGTTCAATATGGTGGACGACACGCTGCTCGTCATTCAGCCTGTGGTGAATGGTCCCTCGGAGAAGGTGGGCATCCTGGCTGGCGACCGCATCGTCAGCGTAAACGACACCGCCATTGCCGGTGTGAAGATGGCGCGCGACGAAATCATGCGCCGGTTGCGTGGACCCAAAGGGTCGAAGGTGCTGCTGGGCATCGTGCGCCGAGGCATCAGTGACAAGCTCTCTTTCACGGTAACTCGCGACAAGATTCCCGTGAAGACCCTCGACGCCTATTACCTGATACGTCCCGGTGTGGGCTACATACGCATCGGCAGTTTCGGTGCCACCACTTACGACGAGTTCATGACAGCCGTGAAAGACTTGCAGGGCAAAGGTATGAAAGACCTTATCGTGGACTTGCAGGAGAACGGCGGTGGCTATCTGCAGACGGCCGTGAAGATAGCCAATGAGTTCCTGGCAGACCACGACCTCATCGTCTACACGTCGGGCAGAGCCTGCAAGCGGCAGGAATACCGTGCGCAAGGCAACGGCAAACTGATGAAAGGCAAGGTGGTGGTGCTGGTCAATGAGTTCTCGGCAAGTGCAGCAGAGATTGTGACTGGAGCCATACAGGACCAGGACCGCGGCATGGTGGTGGGACGCAGAAGCTTTGGCAAAGGACTGGTGCAGCGCCCCATTCCGTTTGATGACGGTTCGATGATTCGTCTTACCATCGCACACTATTATACGCCTTCAGGCCGTTGCATCCAGAAACCTTATAAGAAAGGAGATGCCCAGGACTATGCACGCGACATAGAGAACCGCTTGAAGCACGGCGAGTTCACCAATGCCGACAGCATACACTTTGCCGACTCGCTGAAGTGCTATACTCTGCGCAAGCACCGCGTGGTCTACGGAGGAGGAGGTATCATGCCCGACTACTTTGTGCCGCTCGACACGATGAAATACACCAAGTTCTACCGCCAGTTGGCAGCCAAGAACTACATCATCAATACCAACTTGAAGTATATTGATGCCAACCGCAAGCAACTGAAGAAACAGTACACCCAGTTCGACAAGTTCCTGGCAGGCTACGAGGTGCCGCAGGAGGTGGTTGACACCATTCTTGCCCAAGCTGAAAAGGACAAGATAAAGCCGAAAGACAAGGAGGAACTCAACAAGACCCTGCCTTTCCTGCGCCGCCAGCTCAAGGCACTTGTGGCGCGCGACATCTGGGACATGAGCCAGTATTACCAGATTATGAACGAGGATAACGATGTGGTCAAGAAGGCACTCGAAGTCATTAGGAAATAGAGTCATGCAAGAATAAAAAGTGAAGGAGACAAACCTCTTGGGGGAATGTCTCCTTCACTTTTTTACTCCATGCTTCTTTGTTTTACGTTTTGCACCGGATTTTGTTTGGCAAATGTTTGCAGATAAACGTTATTTAATCTATCTTTGCAGTTGACAGACAATTATCAGTTACTCAAGTTTCGGATTTAGACTTTGAGGTTGAATTTATTGTATAAAAAAGGCTT
>CAJKDU010000029.1 GCA_905198745.1 uncultured Prevotella sp.
TTTGTTTTAGTTACTCCTTACCCGGAAATCTATTAGGTTTTATAGAGGAAAGATAACGAATTATTATTTGAATAGCGAATTATTAGTCGGTTATTTATGTGTTTTGGCTAAAAAAAAAACACTATTTAACGTTTGTAACTGCTCCACTTTCGTTTTGTAGTTTCATCATACGGCTCCATTTCTTCCATCCCAGCACGGCAATGACCACATAGAGACCGTAGAGTAGCGCCTTGAACGGAATGCCTTTGACCACGTAGAGATAGCAGCAGAACGCATCCACGATGATCCAGAACGCCCACTGTTCGATATACTTGCGTGAGAGAGCCCATAGGCCGACAATGCTCAGCGCATTGGTGAAAGCGTCGGTGACGGGCACGGTGCTGTTGGTAAAACGGATGAGAACGAGATAGGTGGCACCCCACACAGCCAAGAACACAATGGCCGTGGGCAGGATGAGCTTCCGGCGGAAGTGAGTGATGGGCATTGCCTCGCTCTTCTTTTGCCCGTGCTTGCGGCCGAATTTCCACACCGCCCAACCATAGATGGCAGCCAGTGTGTAGTAGGCGGCCATGCCGGCATCGCCGTAGAGTCCGTGACTCCAGTAGAGGTAAATGTCAAGGGCAGGCATGATGATGCCAACCACCCAAAGGGCTATATGCGCACGATACTCGAGCCCAATGTAGATGAGCCCGAGTATCGTGGTGAAGAAGTCCAGCGCATGGCTGGACAGAAATTCCAATATCATGTTGCTTAGAAGTTAAGCGTGAGATGTCCCATGGCGGTGAAGCCGGCCATAGGTATATAGGAAATGGCCTGGTAGCGCTTGTTGTCGTTGAACCAACTATACCACACCGAGCCGCTTGGAGCGTAGTGACGGTCGAAGATGTTGTTGAAGTCGGCGCCGATGGTGACAGACTTCATTCCGATAAACTTCTTGGCCACGTTGATGGTGTAGTTCAGATTGATGTCGGTTTGCGAGAAGCTAGGCAGTGAGCGCTCTACGCTTTCGGAGTTGTCCAGATACTGGCGGCTCACGAAGTTGGTGTGCCAAGTGGCGCGGAATCCGCCGAAGTGTATGTTGAGGAATCCGTTGAGAATGGCAGACGGAGAGTAGGCGAGTGTGTTGTTTTCGTAGTGGATAGTGCGCTCGTGGGAATCTGCGCTCCAATCTTCCACAATCTCGTCAAAGTTCTTCAGCTTGTTCTTGCTCAGGGCAGCGTTGCCTTCAAGAGAGAGCCAGGTGAGTGGGCTCCATCCTGCGCTCAGTTCCACCCCCAGGCGGTAAGAGTCCTTGATGTTGGTGGTCAGTCCCTCGCCAATGTCGCTCTTGGCACCGGTCTGCACAAACTGGTTCACATAGTCCATGTAGTAGAAGTTGGCACCGGCATGCCAGTTGCTGCCCTGATACTGGTAGCCCCATTCCAGGTCGAGCAGACGCTCGGGTGTAGGAGCAGGGTAGCTGCCGTTGTCGGTGAAGTTGTTGCGCTCTGGCTCGCGGTTACTGTAGGCAATGGAGGCATAAGCCTTGTGGCCGTTGTTGCTGAAGGCGATGCCGGCTTTAGGATTCACGAAGAAGTAGTGCTCGTCGACGTCGAGTCGCTGGTTGGTGTAATACTTCTTGCCGTCTACCACCTTGTCCACGACAAAGCGGTCGTTGATGCCGTCGGTCTTGTAGCCCACGTAGCGCATTTGCATGTCAGCGAACACGTTCCAGTGGGCGGCAAACTTGTGGTCGGCCTTGATGAACCAGCTGTAGTCGTCCTTGTCGGCGTCGGAGTCATAGTATTTGTATTCGCCGCCGTTGAGGTATTTCTTCTCGATAGACTCGTTGGCAATATAGGAAAGGTAGCCCCAGTGGTTGGCACGGAAGAGCTGCACGTTCACGCCACCCACAACGTCCCATGCGTCGTCCTTGTAGCTGGCGTTGTAGAGACCTCCGTAGGTGTTCTGTGTGAGTCCCTTTCTGCGGATAGCTTCCGACTTGAGTCCCTTGCCGTCAGTGCCGAATTCGTTGATGCCGAACTTCTCGTTCAGTCGCTTGGCAATGCGGAACTCCTTGTAGTAGCCATAGCCATAGGTATAGTGCAGGGCTGCATGGTGGCTCCAGTGCTCGGATGGCGACCAGGTAGCAGAGAGAATGTTGTGGTTCTGATAGAAGTTGTCGGTTGTTCTGTCCCACTTACTGCCGTCGCGGAGTGTGTGGGGCTGGGTAGTGAACTTGCCGTTCTTCCAGTCTTCCTCGTTCCAGTCAATCACCTCGGTGAGCACATTGTAGCGTCCCATGCCGTGGTTATACATGTCTTTATACGAGTGGATGCCATAGTCTTCCATGGAGAAGTTGGTGTCGTAGTCGCTCTCAAGCACGCCGCACCATGCCTGTCCGGTCTTCTCGAAGTTGCCCACATTCTTGTAGCTGAGTTTGAAGTTGTTGCCCAGCCAGGTCAAACCTCCATAATAGGATCCAGAGCGGCCGTCGGTGCCGTGGATGTATCCGTCGGTAGAAGTCTCGTGATAGGCTCCGTCAAAAATGAAATGCTTGCCGATGAGACCTGTAGAGAAGTTGAGACCGGCATTATAAGTGTTGAACGAGCCGTAAGAACCGGTCAGTTCCAGTGAAGGAGTGAGCGAAGGAGTGGCCATGGCGAGCGAGAGAGAGCCGCCGAAGGCACCGTCGCCATTGGTAGACGAACCCACACCGCGCTGTATCTGCACACTTCCAAGCATGGAGGCATAGCTGTTCATGTTGGCCCAGAACACGGTCTGGTCTTCAGGCGAGTTGAGGGGCACACCGTCGAGAGTCACGTTGATGCGGCTGCCGGCGGCACCACGCATGCGCATATATACCGTACCTGTGCCCATTCCGTTTTCGCTCCAAGCCAATACACCTGGTGTCTGCTGGAGCAGGAAAGGCAGTTCCTTGCCTGTTTTAGAGAAGTTCTGAAGTTCTGATTTCTTGATGTTTGCAACCGCAAACGGAGCACTCTTTGGTGCTCTCACACCTTTGACCACCACTTCGCTGAGCTTGTTCACCTTGGTGGTGTCAATCTTTGCCTGCGCTGAAGCCATCTGCCCTCCAAGGGTGCAGGCCACTGCCAGCGCAATGCCGTTCATCTTTTTCATTGTCTGAATACTGATAGTTATTAAATGAAAAAACACATAAAGGGGCACTCTCATGCGCCTGTGATCCCTACGTCGGTATGACCCGAATCAGGTTCGAGGGTATGCTCTCAGCCCTACAACAATAGGGCACCCCTTGATCTACGCTCTGTAAATCGGGTGCAAAGGTAGTGCAAATTGAAGACAAAACAAAAAGAAAAGTGTTCTTTTTTAGGTTGCCCGGCCTTGATAAGGGATGTTGCCGGCTTTCCTTACTCGCGTGCCATAGTGCCGGTGTCGGCCACCTCTGTCACGCTGAGCACCCCGTCGGCCACTTTGAACTTCACATCGCGTCCGCCGAACGGCATGCCATAGATACGGTTTGGGTCGTGGTGATAGGACGGACGGGGATCGCTGGCCAGTATTTCACGGAGCGCTTCCAACTCGCCGGTGGCAAAGAGGCACTCAATGGCATGGGGAATGACCACCCGGAGCGGTTCCCATTGTGTGGTGTCGGTAAAGCCACCGCGGGCTTCGGGATGAGCGTCAACGTAGGGCAAATAAGGCTTGATGTCGTAGATGGGTGTGCCGTCCATCAAGTCGGCACCCGACACATGGATGACAGGGCCGTCGGGAGTGTCTGTTTCAATACGCTCGATTTTTACCGACGACAGTCCCAGTCCGTTGGGTCTGTAGGGCGATCGCGTGGCAAAGACTCCCATGCGCTCGTTTCCTCCAAGACGGGGTGGGCGCACGGTTACTCCTGTGGCTTCGTGCTTGTTGGCGGAAAATCCCCACACCAACCATATATAGTCGAACCCATCCAGACCGCGAATGGCATCAGGCAGTCTGTATTCGGGCGTGAGCACGATGGAGCCCCGCAGGTGGGCTGCCACACCGCTCTGTCGCGGTATGCCAAACTTGGATGTGAGTGGAGAGCGGAAGTAGGCTACAGGATGTATAGTTTTCATTGTGCGGTCTTTTTTGTTGCGCAAAATTAAGAATATTCTCTGGAAATGATGTACTTTTGCATCAGAAACAATCAAAAAGCAAATCATTATGGTAGAAAAAGAAGAAAAAGAACTCGTAGGCTTGCCCGACAATGCGTTTCGTGAGCTGAACGAGGGTGAAGAGTATCAGCCTGTGCTCGACTCGCGGAAGGCTTATCCCGAGGTCAATGCCTGGTCTGTGACATGGGGCATCCTGATGGCGATGCTCTTTTCGGCAGCTGCTGCCTATTTGGGACTGAAGGTGGGACAGGTGTTTGAGGCTGCCATTCCCATAGCCATCATAGCCGTGGGTGTGTCTACAGCCTCTCATCGCAACAAGGCCTTGGGCGAGAATGTCATCATACAGAGCATTGGCGCCTGTTCGGGTGCTGTGGTGGCAGGAGCCATTTTTACCCTTCCTGCCATCTACATTCTGCAGGCCAAGTATCCCGAGATGAGTGCCTCGTTCCTCAAGATTTTCATATCCTCCTTGTTGGGTGGCATCATCGGCATACTGTTTCTCATTCCCTTCCGCAAGTATTTCGTAAGCGACATGCATGGCAAATACCCTTTCCCGGAAGCCACTGCCACCACGCAGGTGCTGGTGTCGGGAGCCAAGGGTGGCAGTCAGGCCAAGCCTTTGCTGCTGGCAGGACTGGTGGGTGGTCTCTATGACTTTGTGGTAGCTACCTTTGGATTTTGGAACGAGAATTTCACAACGCGTGTGTGTGCCTGGGGACAACAGGTGGCAGACCATGCCAAACTGGTGTTCAAGGTCAATACAGGTGCTGCCGTATTCGGCCTGGGCTACATTGTGGGACTGAAATATGCCTTCATCATCTGCCTTGGATCATTTGCCGTGTGGTGGCTCATCGTGCCTGGCATGGCGCTCATCTTTCCCCACGACGTGCTCGCTCAATGGGATCCTTCCATCACGACTGCTGTCGGCGATATGAGTCCGGAGGAGATATTCAAGAGCTATGGCAAAAGCATTGGCATTGGCGGTATTGCCATGGCTGGCATTATCGGCATCATCAAGTCGTGGGGCATCATCAAGAGTGCCGTTGGACTGGCAGCCAAGGAAATGCGTGGCAAGAGTGATGCTGAGAAAGAACGAATCCGCACGCAACGCGACATATCATTCAAGATTATTGCCATCGGTTCAATCGTGACCATTGCCGTGACGTTCCTTTTCTTCTGGTTCGGTGTGATGGACAATCTTCTCTTTGCCGTTGTGGGCATCCTTCTGGTGGCTGTCATTGCCTTTCTTTTCACCACCGTGGCAGCCAATGCCATTGCCATTGTGGGCAGTAATCCTGTTTCGGGCATGACCCTGATGACCCTCATCCTTGCCTCTGTGGTGATGGTGGCTGTGGGATTGAAGGGTACGGGTGGCATGCTTGCAGCCTTGATTATGGGCGGAGTGGTCTGCACGGCCCTCTCCATGGCAGGCTCGTTTATCACGGACCTGAAGATTGGCTATTGGCTCGGATCCACACCGAAGAAGCAAGAGCAGTGGAAATTCCTCGGCACCCTTGTTTCAGCTGCCACGGTGGGTGGCGTGATGATGCTGCTCAACGAGACCTACGGCTTTACCAGCGGACAGTTGGCGGCTCCTCAAGCCAATGCCATGGCTGCCGTGATTGAGCCTTTGATGAATGGTGTGGGTGCCCCTTGGGTGCTCTATGGCATTGGCGCGCTGATAGCCATTGTGCTCACATGGCTCAAGGTGCCTGCCCTTGCTTTTGCGCTTGGCATGTTCATTCCCATTGAACTCAACGTGCCACTCCTTGTGGGTGGCGCCGTCAATTGGTTCGTGACCAGCCGTTCAAAGGATGCTGCCGTCAACAAGGCACGCGGTGAGAAGGGCACGTTGCTTGCCAGTGGCTTCATAGCCGGTGGCGCTCTGATGGGAGTGGTGAGCGCCTTGCTCCGATTTGGCGGATTCAATCCCATCAACGATGCCTGGCTTGCCAGCTCGTTGAGCGAACTGCTCTCGCTCGGAGCTTATGCTCTTCTCATAGCCTACTTCATCATGGCCACACGTACCAAGAATGAATAATAGACTCTTGCAGGATTCGTGAGCTATATTCTCTCGAATCCTGCAAGCAGGCGGGACATTCGTAAGTCTACGACTTATGCCCGTTAACTCGGCGAGTTGCAGCCCGTAAGTATGCCACTTGCGCCATGCCACTCGCCGGATGAATAAAAACAAAGGCGCCCTGACTCACGTCAGAGCGCCTCTTTTTGTGTTTCTTTGAATGTTTCAGCAGTTTTGTTTTTATGTAGTTATATATCTTATGAAAATCGGTTTGTTATCGTGTACAAAGGTAGGCATTAAATTGATACAAATCAAATTTCCACTTGCTTAAAGCCGAAATATTCACGTAAACGTTTGCACGTCCAAGGCAAAAGTGTGCGAATTTTAAGTTGCTTCTGTGCGGTAACAATGGAAACCGACCACAGTATGTCGTAGTTCTGCAAGTTGCTTGTAGTGATAAAATAACGGAACTTGTTTATGGTTTATTTTGTATTATCTTCAATTTGCACTATCTTTGCAGTTACATTATATATAAGTATGAAGGAATTTGTAATATCAGAAGTGAAGGCGGAGACCGCTATACTGGTGGGACTTATCACCAAGGAGCAGGACGAGGCCAAGACTAAGGAATATCTTGACGAACTGGAATTCCTTGCCGATACGGCAGGAGCCAAGACCGTGAAACGTTTCACGCAACGTGTGGGCGGTCCCAACCAAACCTCGTATGTGGGCAAGGGAAAGTTGCAGGAAATACGCGATTATATCAAGGCTGAAGAGGATGTCGAGCGGGAAATCGGTATGGTCATCTTCGACGACGAACTTTCCGCCAAGCAGATTCGCAACATTGAAAGTGAACTGCAGGTGAAGATTCTAGACCGCACCTCGCTCATCCTCGACATCTTTGCCATGCGTGCACAGACCGCCAATGCCAAGACGCAGGTGGAACTGGCGCAGTATCGCTACATGTTGCCCCGACTGCAACGACTCTGGACTCACCTCGAGCGCCAGGGAGGCGGTTCGGGCTCAGGTGGCGGAAAAGGCAGTGTGGGACTTCGCGGACCGGGTGAGACCCAGCTCGAGATGGATCGCCGTATCATCCTCGGCCGCATGAGTCTGCTCAAGCAGCGCATGGCGGAAATAGACAAGCAAAAGACTACCCAACGCAAGAATCGCGGCCGCTTGATTCGTGTGGCACTGGTGGGCTACACCAATGTGGGCAAGTCCACGCTGATGAACTTGCTGGCCAAGAGTGAAGTGTTTGCCGAGAACAAGCTTTTTGCTACCCTTGACACCACGGTGCGCAAGGTGGTAGTGGAAAATCTTCCCTTCCTGCTTGCCGATACGGTGGGCTTCATTCGCAAGTTGCCCACCGACCTTGTGGACTCGTTCAAGTCTACCCTCGATGAGGTGCGTGAGGCCGACCTGCTTCTCCATGTGGTAGACATTTCGCATCCCGATTTCGAGGAACAAATCAATGTGGTGGAGAACACGCTCAAGGATTTGGACTGTGCAGACAAGCCGAGCATGATTATCTTCAACAAGATAGACAACTACCACTGGGTGGACAAGGAACCAGACGACCTCACGCCGCCAACCAAGGAAAACGTGACACTTGATGAACTGAAGAAGACATGGATGGCGCGGCTTAACGAAAACTGTCTCTTCATTTCTGCCCGTGAGCGGCTCAACATTGACGAACTGCGTGAGGTGCTTTATAAGAAGGTGCGTGAACTTCACGTGCAGAAATATCCCTACAACGATTTCCTTTATCCCACAGAACAATAACCCTTTGCCACTATGAGCGAATACAGAGCACTGACAGATGAAGAGATTGGCATCCTTGAAGAGAAAGGGTGCACAGCCGACGATTGGACTTCCGTCATGGTGGCGGAAGAATTTAGCCCTGCACACCTGAGCCGAGTGGAATTCCACGGTGATGTGCGCTTGGGATGCTTCGACCAAACCCTGGAAATAGGTACGGGGTTCCGCAAACATGCGGGCATGAGGAATGTGGTGCTCAACAACGTGACCATTGGCGACAACTGCCTTATTGAGAATGTGGGCAACTACATCAGCAACTACGACATCTACGACCACTGCCACATAGCAGATGTGGGCACCATCGAGACCACCGAGGGCGCTACCTTCGGGCAAGGACTCGCCGTCTCCGTGCTCAATGAAGCAGGCAAGGGCAACATTGTCATCTTTGAACAACTCAATGCTCAGATTGCCGACCTTATGGTGCGTGAACAGGCCAACAACGAGGTGGCAGACGTGCTTCGCTCCATGGCGCGCGACGTGGTTGAGCGCACCATGCCCGACCGAGGATTCATCGGCAGCAACGTGAGGATTGTCAGCACCCGCGAGGTGAGCAACACCATTGTGGACGATGACTGCGAGGTGGTGGGAGCCAGCCGGCTGAGCAATTGCACTATTTCCGGACAGGGCGATGCGGCTTCCTATATAGGCCACGACGTGATTTGTGAGAACACCGTGGTCACAGCAGGTTCGTCTGTAGTCGACGGTGCACGTGTGAATAACTGCTTTGTAGGTGAATCTTCCATTATCACCAGTGGCTTCTCAGCCGAAAGCAGTGTGTTCTTTGCCAACAGCTATATGGCCAATGGTGAGGCGTGTGCCGCTTTCTGTGGCCCGTTCACCGTGAGCCACCACAAGAGTTCTCTTCTCATAGGTTGTCAATATGCATTCTATAATGCCGGCTCAGCCACCAATTTCAGCAACCATGCCTACAAACTTGGTCCGGTTCACTACGGCTATTTGCTGCGAGGGGCCAAGACGGGTAGTGGTTCCCATGTGCTTCTGCCTGCCACGGTGGGCGCTTTTTCGGTAGTACTGGGCAAGGTGACCAATCATCCGGACACACGAAATCTGCCTTTCTCCTATATCATTGGCAATGAAAGCAAACACCAGTTGGTGCCAGCCCGTAACCTCACTACCGTGGGGCTTTACCGCGACGTGAACAAATGGCCCAAACGAGACGTGCGGACGCAGGGGGCACGTCGCAGTGTGGTGGATTATGAATGGCTCAATCCGGTCACGGCCAATGCCATTCTGCAAGGTCGCAACCTGTTACAGGATTTGGTCGACACGCAGGGACAGCAGAAGGAATATACGTGGCGCGGATTCGTCATCAAGCAGTCTGCATTGAAGCGCGGCTTCTCACTTTATACTATGGCGCTCAACATGTATATGGACGAACTGCTTACTCGGCATGAAGAGACCCTTGCTTCTGCCGTCGCCTGTATGGATGTACATGATGGCGATTCCTGCATAGATTTGGCGGGGATGGTGGTTTCCGAGCATGACTACGAGCATTTGCTTTCGGCCTTGACATCGGGAGAAATATCCACCATGGCAGATTTGAGACGGCGTATTCTGTCATGCAACCTGCCGGAAAGGAAAAAGAAAACAGAGGTGGGGTTCTTGTTCTACTTGCTGAACCAAATGGGCAAGTCGCTGAATCCTACCGAAATACATGAAGCTGGCGTGCGGGCACGTCAGCAGTGGCTTGATGCTGTAGCCGCCGATGCCGACCATGAGTTTGCGCTCGGCGACGTGTCGGAAGACTTGGTGGAGCGTTTCAAGCAGTCACTCCAATAGCAGTTCCATATCCGTAACGTCGAGCCAACGGCCGAACTTCTGTCCCACCTCTTTGAAGTGGGACACTTTTTTGAATCCCATTTTGCCGTGGAAACTCAGGCTTGTCGTATTTTCTTCCGTGATGCAAGCTATGAGTGCGCGGCAGTCTGTCTTCCTGCAAGTCTCGATGAGATGCTCCATCATGGCTGTTCCTGCATGGTGATGGAGAGCGCCTGGCTTCAGATAGATGGTCACTTCCCACGTGTGTGCATAAGCGGCACGCTCTTTCCAGGGGTGTACATAGCAGTAGCCCATGATTTCACCTTCTTCTTCATATACGAAATAGGGCCAATGGGCAGAGATGGTTTCTATCCTTTTTGCCATGTCTTCCACGCTCAGTGCTGCCGTTTCGAAGGTGACGGTAGTGTTGAGGACGTAGTGGTTGTATATGTCCGTGATGCACTTGGCATCATCCAGTCTGACGGGTCTAATCATAGTCGTGTTTGTGTGTTGTTGTAAAGTAAATGACGGGTAGGCAGAGAATCCAATCTTGTGGCTGTTTCTCTTGTCTACCCGTCACGGTTCTGTTATCTGTCCAAAGGATTGCGGATGGAATCGTCCTTGTCCTTCTTAGGCTTCTTGAAGTAGTTCTCTATGCTTTCCACAATGATGGCACGCGGTGCAATGACGGTGGTGCCGATGGAGTTGATGAGCGAGTTGAACACATTCTCTTCCGAGGCGCTTGCTACAATGTGCATGTAGTCCGACTTGCGTGGAGTGGGAATGTTGGAGGCCAGTACCATTTCTTCAGCGCCGGTCTTCACGTCCACTCGATAGAGACATGGCGACATGCCGGCAGGCTGGCGGACGATGTAGGCCGTTTGCAGTCCCTGCGCCTTAGCCTCCTTTCTCAGCAGGTCCTTCATCTTGGCGAGTGGTTTGCTGCCGTCGAGGGTCATGCGGACGATGCCGGGCATGGTGAGGCTGGCTGCCTGCTGGGTGATGTCGGCCATAAATCGGTCGTTGCCGGTGGTCTGGGTGGCGTTGAGGGCAGGGTAGCGGCCGCAGAGCAGTGTCTTCAACACACCGCCTTGGATGATGGGAAACTGCTTGGCCACGGCGATGCCGTTGGCGTCATATTCATAGTTGCCCAGCAGTTGGGTGCCTTTATACGAAGGTATGCCCGCAAGCTGTGTGACGTTGATCTTCTTGTCCACGATGCGCTTGCCCTGGAGCATGCTGCTGATGCTGCTGTTTTCCTTGACCGAGCGGCTTGCCATGAAGTAGTTGAACAGGTTGCTCTGTATGGATGCCGCCACGGCGTTGTCCTCATACATTACGGGGCCTACATAGTAGTCGTTCACAGGCTTGGCATGGCTTTGTTCCATCATCCTTTCGGCAAACTGTGTCACCTCGTGGTCGAGCTGGACCTCGTCGAGTTCGCTTGCCGAGCAGACAATGCGTGTGAAGCGGTCGTTGAGCACGGTGCCCTCGTCGCTGCGTATGCTGGCGGTTATGTAGATGTCGGCAAACCCGTTGTTGGTGCGACGCTTCACGTTCTCTGAGGTGAGACGGTAGATGGTGTTGTTCTTGCAGAACACCTGGACGTTTGAATTGTATATCTTCGGGTAGCGGTTGAAGATGGCGGAGATGCGGCGTGCCATGGCTGCGAGCTTGTCTGCGGGGATGGAGTCTTGGCTGAGCTTGTCTATGTGTTCAGAAGCAGGGAAGAAGAGCATGTCTTTCAGGTTCTGTTCCTCTTCAGGCACCGGATTGTTCATCAGGTAGTTCTGCTTGTAGGCACTGGCGTTGAGGCTGTACTTGTACATGTCGTCGGATGCCTTCCAGAGTTCTCGCCGGATGTTGTTGTAGTCCACGTCGTTGGCGCATACGATGCCTGTGGCCTGGCCTGCCTGCATGTCGCTGATGTGGATGGAGTCGCCCACCGACACATTGACGCTGCCCACTGTGGTGGTGGGGAAGGCACGTTCCGACACGAGGCCGCCCAAGGTGGCCGACACATAGAGCTGACAGGAACGGCCGATGGTGTAGTTGGCGAAGATGGGATGTGGATAGCCCTTGTAGGCAAGCTGCTGCTTAGTGCGTTTCATTTCGTCTTCCATGGCACTGAAGATGACCGTTTGCTCGTCGGCTCCCTTCATGTCTTTCACTTCGGGTGCCGGAAGGATATGGGTCTGTTGCTCTTCCTTGGCACGGCGCTGGGTTTCAATCTTCGACACGAAGATGGTTGGTGAACTGGCCGACACAGGCACCCAACCGGACTCTGCTCCGCAAACACCTGTAAAGGTGCTTGGCGTGTCGCCGGCTGCAGTGATGTTGGAGAACATGGAGAGCGGGGTGCCGATGAGGTCAACGCCACGCACCAGTTCGTCGGGCCGTCCGTCCACATAGATGCGGTACACCTCGATAGGAGTGACGTTGAACGAGTTGAGGCTGCCGCCTTCGCCTGTGTAGGTGAAGCCGCTGGTCACGGTCTTGAAGTAGTAGCCGAATGGCTTGTCCTGCTTTTTGGCTTCGGCAATGAGCATTTGGCGCAACTGCTTGTCGGTGTAGGGCTTTTCGGTCTCCACGATAAGGTTCGACTGGCGTGACACTGGGTCGTTGCCACCCACGGCACGGCCATGCCCGTTGCTTTCGGGGAATCCGTCGAGCGGCACGCGGCTCATCAGGAAATGGGTGAGTATGCCATGTTCAATGTTGTTCACGCGGCGTCCCTTCACGCCTTCCTCATCATAGACATAGTATCCGTTGAGGGCATTGTTGTGATAGAATTTCAGTGTGGGGTCGCAGTACACGTTGAATGTCTCGGGCAGCAGTTTCTTGCCTACCATTTTCTTGAAAGTCTGTCCGCCCGATTTAAGGCGATGTCCCTCCAGTCTGTGTCCGAATATTTCATGGAAGAACACACCGCTTGCCGGACCGGAAAGGATGGCCGGACCGGTATAGGGGTCGGCTATGGGGGCCTGGCGCAACGCCTTGAGACGCTTCACCATGTCCTGTGCCGTGGCTATCATCACGCTCACGTCGGGCAGTTCTTCGGGTGAGAAAGCGAGGAAATCCTCGTTCAATGGGCACGACATGCCGTCGGGAGCCAGCACGGAGGCAGAAATCATCACACGGCACATCTTGCGGTTCTGCACCACCCGTGTGCCGTCGGAGTTGACCACGTAGGTGCGGATCACGTCGAAAGAGAGGTCGGCCTTGCCTGTTTCAATGTCGGCATATTGCTTGAACACGCTGCTCACCTTGTTGAGCTTTTCCTTCCATCCGCTCACGTCGAGGCGCATCTGGTCCTCGTTAAGCGGTGCTTCATAGTAGCTTTCCACAGGTGCTTTCGAGAAACAGGGGGCCTTGTCTTCGTTGTCTTGTCCGGTGAGAACTTTCGACCGTGCCTGTTGCAGATTGTCTTGAGCCACCTTGTAGCGGCGCATCACTTCGCGCCAGATGGCTTGTCGCATGGCAGGCAACACGTTGCCTTCGAGCGGAATGGTCACACCCTGTCCGTTGCGGGCGTTTTGTCCGGTGGCTCCGCTGCCTTGGTTATTGAACTTGAAGTTGTCGAACGCCATGTCGCCCAGTCTTATCTGTGGTGTGACCATACGCTGGTGGTCTGTGATGACTGTGGCTGCGCCCAGGTCGCTCTGCACCACGGTGTTGCGCGTATCGGTGAGGCGAAGTGCCATGAAGTAGGGCTTATTGGTCTGCTTGGCGAGTTCGGCCATGTTGTAGTCGAGTTCGCTGCGGAGTGTTTGGAGCAGTGAATCTGTCTCTATGGTCTGGGCTTGCAATGGTACGGCAAGCCCTGCCATTATCGACGTCATTGTTATGACTTTCATAAGTTGTAAGGTGATTTTGTTTATCTGTTCTTTATTATTTGTGGCAAAAGTACGCTATACTTGTTTATTAACCAAATAAACTAACATATTTTATAGGTTATGGCTGACACTTTAACAGGCAAGGTCCTTTCCCTGTATGCCATATTAATAGTCCTTTCTCGTGCGCGCACGCGCACGTATAAATTTTCAAAAACATCTATCACCTATCACTTTTTTCGAATTTCTTACGCTTTTCCATTGAGTGCGTGCTGTTTAGCTGCAGAGGTAGATGGGTGATAGATGGTGCTGAATCTATCACTATATATCACCCATCAGTGTGTTTACGCGGGTTGGACGTATGGCCCAACTTTCGCTTCTCGGTTTGGGCACTCGATGCTCACGGCCTGGGCAATGATTGCTCAAGGCGTGGAATCATGCGTTAGTCTGCCGTTAGCCGTGCATTAGTCTGCCGTTGGCCGTGTGCAAGTCAGCGGTTAGAGTAGGTTCATTGGGCAATTTAGAATTGTGGACGTGCCCTGTCAAGAAGAAGAGGGAGAGCCGCATGGTAGCGGTTCTCCCTCTTTCTGAATCGTGTAGTATAAGGCTTAATAGCCGAAGATGTCTTGCTTTGACACGTGCTTCACGGGACCGAGTTTCTCGAGTCCCTTCATGTCGATGTTTTTCTCGTCACCGAGGATGATGTAGCGCCACGGCTTGCGAGCCATGGTCTGCTGCTCGAAGCGCACGATGTCCTGCAGGGTGAGTGAGGGCAGTTGCTCGTAGACGGTCTGGCGCAGGTCGCCCATATAGCCACGGTCGATGGCTGCGTCGTAGGCAGAGATGAGGCTCTTTTTGCTGATGCGGCTGGCGGCAATACTCTTCTGCAGCGACTGCTTGGCGAGTTCAAAGGCCTGCTCGCCTTGTGGAATGGTGTCGAGAATGCTGTGGAACACGCGTATGCAGTCCATCATCTTGTCGTTTTGCGAGATGATCATGGTCTGTGCATACTCCGGATGTCCCTTGAGCGATGGCGCTATGTAGTTGGCGCTGGCACTGTAGGCAAGTCCGCGACTCTCACGCAACTCCTGGAACACCACGGTGTTCATGCCGCCACCGAAGTAATTGTTGAACAGATTGATGATGGGCGCACGCTCTTCACTCCACTGCTGGTTCTCGTTGTGATACTGCATCATGAAGATGTTCTTCGCCTCATAGGGTGCCATGACCACTTCGTTTCGGGTGGTAGGCTGAGCCACGGGCTCCTCGCCCTTGAGTGGAGCTTGCAGTTTCTTGACTGTTTTGTGGATGCGGTCCACCTGTGAAAGGAGTGTCTTCAGCTCTTCCGGACCGTAGTATTCCACCGTGTGGCGGAAGTTGGCAAGGCCGTGGATAAGGTCCACGAGAGCCTGTGGACTGCAGGCATCGAGTTCAGCATTGGTCATCATGCCCTTGCGCACAGACTCCGGGCCGTAGACAGCATAGGCGGTAAGGGCACGGAAGTTCGACTTTTGGTCGTCCATTTTGTCTTCGCGGCTCTTCTTCACCAGTGCCACGTAGTCGCGGTAGGCCTGCATGTCGGCCTTGGCACCCCGCATCACGTTTTCAAGCAGGGCAAGTGCCTGAGGCATGTTCTCGCCCAGACCGCTCAGACTGACGTACACATTCCGGCCGTCCACGTTCACGCCATAGTTGCAGGCCAGCTTGTAGAACTGCTTTTTGATTTGCTCGGCGGTGAGCTTGTCTGTGCCCAAATAGTCGAGATAGTCGGCAGCGTATGACAGACGCGGGTCGGCATAGGAACCGAAGTCGAATTTGAACGAAAGGTTGAAGATGCCGTTTTCGGTGTTCTTCACATAGAGCACGGGCAGCCCCTTCTTGGTCTGTGCCTTGGTGATGGCCTTGTCGAAGTCCACGAACACGGGCTTGATGGGTTCCGTCTTCGAGTTGGCAATGGCTGTCACGAAATCGCTTTGTTTGTCGCGGTTGGTAGGTATGGCGGTGATGTGCGGCTTCTCAATCTTCTTTTCCGAAGTGTCTGTGCCTTGCTTCTTGTAGACGATGGCATAGTTGTCGCCCATGTGGCGGCGTGCAAAATCCACAATCTGCTGTTTGGTCATGCCTGATATGCGGTCCATGCGGTGCACCACGTCTTCCCACTTTTGCCCGTTGATAAAGGCATTGAGGAAGAGGTCAGTGCGCTTGGCATTGTCCTCCAACTGTCTGTAGTAGGCCAGCTTCATGTTGTTAACCACCGACGGAAGCAAGTCGTCGTCGAAGTCGCCGCGCTTGAGGCGCTCCATTTCGCTGAGCATGAGTTGCTTCACCTCGTCGAGCGACTGACCCTGTTTGGGCATGCCTTGCAGGACAAAGAGAGAATATTCAGCCAGGCTTTCGGTGCCCGAACCGCCTCCGAGCCATTTCATCTTTTGGTCAAGGTCGAGGTCCATGAGTCCGGCCTTGCCGTTGGAGAGCATCTGCGAGATGACCTCGAGTGTGTCGGTCTGGAACGAGGCGGCCCGGTCAAACTTCCATGCCAGCATCACGTTGGCCGCCTGTTGTCCAACCACGGTGGTGTCGGCCGGTGCGGTGAGGTTGCGCACGGGCGCATATTGCGGGAACGAGAGCTGACGGGAAGGTTTCCAGGTGTGGAAATACTTGTCGATGATGGCCACGGTCTTGTCCGGATCCAGGTCGCCCGCCATACAGATGGCCACGTTGTTGGGCACATAGTAGCGGCTGAAGTAGTTCTTGATGTTGGTGATTGACGGGTTCTTCAGGTGCTCCTGTGTGCCGATAGTGGTCTGTGTGCCATAAGGATGTCCGGGGAAGAGCTTGGCCATGAGGGCTTCAAACTCCTTGTTTTCGTCGTTGGCAAGACCGATGTTGTATTCCTCATACACAGCCTCGAGTTCGGTGTGGAAACCGCGTATCACCATGTTCTGGAAGCGGTCTGCCTGGATTTTCGCCCAGTTGTCGAGCTCGTTAGAAGGAATATTCTCTATGTAGCAGGTCACGTCGTTGCTGGTATAGGCGTTTGAGCCTTCCGATCCGATGGCAGCCATGAGCTTGTCATACTCGTTGGGGATGTTGTATCGGGCAGCAAGCTGCGAGATGCTGTCAATCTCGGCATACATCCGCTTGCGCTTGGCAGGGTCGGTAATGTGGCGGTACTGTTCGAAGCGGTTCTCGATGGAGTCGAGCAGAGGAGCCTCTGCAGCCATGTTGCTTGTGCCGAACTGCCGTGTGCCCTTGAACATGAGATGCTCCAGGTAGTGGGCCAGTCCTGTAGTCTCGGCAGGGTCGTTGCGGCTACCCGTGCGCACGCCGATATAGGTTTGGATGCGCGGTTTCTCCTTGTTGACCGAAAGATACACCTTCAGTCCGTTGTCGAGGGTGTAGATGCGTGTGTGCATCGGGTCGCCCTTCACCGTCTGATACTTGTAGCCTTGAGCGAGTGCGGCGAGAGTGCCGCCGATCATCAAGGCAGAAATCATAAAGCTTTTCAATCTTTTCATTTCGCTGATATAGTGTTGTTTGGCCGCAAAGGTAGTGCAAAAGGATGGTTTATGAAACAAACGCATCTTGTTTTTGTGCTTTTCCTCTGATATCCGGTAAATAGAAAAGGTGGAGAAGCATCCTTGAAAAGGAATAACTTCTCCACCCTAAATATGTCTTGACGAGCAGGGGAGTCCCCCGAAAGCACCTACAGATTCTCGTCTATAAGCTTTTTAAGGCCTGGCGTAGATGGGGCAGGAGCATATAGTGAAATCACTTTGCCGTCACCAGAGAACACCATGAACCGGGGTATGCCGTTGATGTCATAGTTCTTGCACAAGTCGGATTGGAAATTGTCTGGACAGATAAACTGTTTCCACTTAGGCTTGTCTTGTGCCAATTTGCGGAGCCATTTTTGCTTGTCGCTGTCGAGAGAGATGCTGATGAATTCCACCTTGTTGTTGCCTTTGTATTGTGCAGCCAGTTTTTCATAGAAAGGAATTTGGTAACAGCAGGGTCCGCACCAGGTGGCCCACACATCAACAACCAGCAGTTTGCCGTGGAAGTCTTTCAGCGAAAAGGTTTTGCCTCTGGCGTCTTGCATAGTGAAGTCCTTGGCTTGTCCGCCTTTTTTCAAGTTCTTGTATTGTTCATACACCTCCTTGGCTTTCTTCTTGCCTTCTTCATTGGTCGTTACGGCAAGATAGTCGGCAAGTTGCTGTTCCATGTCGTCGGGCGCTTGCTGAAGCGTCTGTATAATCATGTCGTCAGCCAACTTGTTGACAACCTCTTGATTACTGAACATTTCTTTCAGTTCAGCATAATAGTTCTTTCCAAGTTTCGCCTTGTAGAGTCGTCGGTACCAACGTTCATAGGTGCTGGCTTCCTCCATGTTTTGAGGGTCATTGTGGTCTAATGAAAGAATCCAATTGCGGAAGTTGGGGTCGTCATACAGATGGTCTTTCCATGCCCATCTTGCCAGCGATGCGTTGGTTAACTGGTCAATCCTGTTCAATGCGCTTCTCTTGAAAGCTATATTGGAGAGCTTGCTGACTTCGCATTTCTGCTTGTCAATGTCTTCAAACAATTTCTCACGGTAGGTGGCAAAGTCTAAGGTGTCGATATGCTCGAACGACCATTTATTCATTACCTCGAACTCGTCGTGCTTGGCAAGATAGTCTATCACATCCTTATTGTCGCCCGTATAGGTGATGTCAAGGCTGTATTCTGTCTTGCCGTCAGTCTTGCTTTTTGCCACAGTTCCTTCCACTTCTCCGTTCTTTCCTTCTTCCAGAAAAAGAGACTTGGAAAGTCTCAGGTCTGATAAGATAAGGTAAGCATTAGAAGCCCCTTTCACAGGAATGTCCTGTGAGAAAGTTCCGTCTTTGGCAATACGGAGCGTGTCGTATTTGTGGTCGTCTATGTTATATATCAAAACCTCTCCGCTTGGTATGCCCTTGATACAACCGCTCAGGTGAAAGGTCGCGTCAGCCAAGACCATTGCAGACGCAAGTGATAGCAAAGATAATGATATGATTCGTTTACTTTTCATAGTGTCTAATATTTGTTCAACTGTTCTTTGAGCCACGGCTCGAATTCCTTCCACGAAGGACGTATCGTATCGGCAGATATAATGTTCCCGTTTTTGTCAATAAGCATGAAGCGTGGAATACCATCGACGTGGTAAACATCGTCGAGTATCTTGTCTCCCTCGATCGTAACACGGTATTGCGACCATGTCATGTCCGCCTTTCGCTTTTCAAGAAAAGCTTTCCACTTTGGATCAGTCTTGTCACAAGCTATGCTCATGATTTGTATCCGCTTGTCATTGCCGTATTTTTCCTGCAAGGCCTTTAGGTAAGGAATCTCTTCGATACAAGGACCGCACCATGTGCCCCAGATGTCAATAAAGAGCATTTTACCTTTCAGTTCCGACAGTTTGTGAATCTTTCCTTTCGTGTCATAGAAAGTGAAATCAGGTGCCGGCTTCCCGGGAAATACAGGACTGAACTCTTTGTAGAACTTGGCATAAGCTGCATTGATTTTTTGGCAAAGTGAGTCTTCCTTGCAGTAAGACATGAATTTGTCCACATAGTCCTTGCAGTCTGAGAATCTTCCGAACCGTGAGTCGAAACATAGCTGCATAAGGAAATCTGCCATAAAGCGGTTGGCAAAGTGTTTGTTCTTGATGGCTTGCTCTGCCGTTTCAAGATACTTGATGCCCCCGTCGCCCTTGTACGTGGAGTCTTCCTTGAAGGATGCATAGACCACCTTGTAGAGTGAGTCTTTGTCATACTTCTCTTGTGCTTGGGAAGACAATGCCAGCATGGCCAGCATTGTCATTAAAAATAGTTTCTTCATTCTGTGTTATTTATACAGTACTTATTTATATACGAAGTCTACGACCTTGCCGCAGATGTTCTTGAAACTCTTCTGCAAGGATAGGGTACCGTCAGATTGCATCTGAAGGTAGTAGACAGAGCCTGATTTGGCCGACTTGGAGCCGTCACTTGTACCTACATAAAGAATATCGGGCGAATCTGTATCGTCGAATTCCATGTGGTCTATCGTTCCTTCGGGCATGGTATAGGTGGAAATGACGTTTCCTGTTTTCATACTGATGCAAACGATTTTGTTGCCCACAGCGCAATACATGAAGTTGATGTCCTGACTTGACAGGGCGTAGCAAGTGGCATTGTCTGTTCCTTCTTTGTCAAATTGCACCTTGCCGGTAGGGATAAGCTTGACGTATTGCTCATAGTTATCGCCCCAAGTCACGTCTTTTTGCCCGCTGATTCCATAGACATTTCCATCGCCGTCTTTCATCACCGCTCTCACTTCGCTAACGTCAGATTTCTTGTAGCAAGTTCCATAGAGCATGTCCATCTTCATGTCTGTTGCATTGAAGTAAGGATTGTCGGGCGTTCCAACCAGTTCTCCCCAAGCGTTATAGTCATCGAAGAGGAAGCGCTTTCCTTTGGTGTCATAGATGAACACATTGCCATCGTTGGCCAGAATATAGGGCGAAGCCACATAGTCACCACCCATCTTGGTTTCGTACTTTAGCAGAGGTACCTCATCCCAGAAACTACGCTTGTATACGCCACCGTCTACGACAATGTACTCGGAAAAGTGGCTGGTGCCGATAGCGAATCCCTGGGTAACTCCCTTGGCACTGGGGAAATAGAACATCCTTTTGTTGTGGTTGAGCATATATTCCATGGAGATAGGTTCCAGGGCAAAGCAACTGTCTTGTGTGGAAATGACGAGCAGTTTCTGTGACGTGGCGCCACCTGTGTAGAATATTCCCAAGGGCCCCTTGCCGGCTTTGCGTCCGTTGATGGTTTCGTAGGCATTCTCCGTTACTCGGCCAATGGAATTGATGAAAGCCAAATCTGCATATCCGTCAACATCGCTCAGCACAGCTACACCGTTAGAATAGGAGTTGACCACGTTGACCGTTACTTTCTTTTGTGCAAAGATATCATTGCTGCGGTCTATGGCTCTGAACACCAAATCATATTCACCAGGTGAGAGTGTGATGACTGCATGGAGGTCTTTTTCCTTTCCGATGGTGTCGGGCAGGGCCACGCTGTTGACTTTGTAGATGAACCATTTATAGTCATAATCCTGCTCATTGAATCCCTGTGTGCCCGTGATAGATGGCGAGACCGTGAGCTCAGAGTTCTGCTCAATGGTATATTTGGTTTCAATGTCGCCTATGCTCAGCTCGTTGAGTTTAGTATAGTCATAATTGCCGTCATCGCTGGCGCATGAAGTTACCAGTGAAAGCAATGCGAGTGAGACGGCTGTCAGTATGTTTGTTCTTTTCATTGTGAATGTCTTTTTTGTTGTTACCAAGGTTCAATGGCATTGCCGTTTTCGTCGTAGATGGGGTAGTTCTCCTTGAAGTATTGGCTCATGTATACGCCTGCCTGTTGCCAATATTCATATGTGTCGAAAAATCCGTCATAGTTTGCGGGGAAATCCTGTCCAAGTATGCGGATGCAATACTCGTGCTTGACCTTTGAATAAGATCCCATGTAGTAGTCCATGTAGGCTTCATCCCACCAAGAAGGCTTGCTGAGGATGTTTGAAATGGTGATGACGGCACGTGTTCTTCCCTTGATTCCAAGTGAAAGGTCATCGCTTTCTGCCAAGTCTACCACAAGTTTGACGGGTTTAGTCTCCAAACTCTCGTCAGTGTTGTAAACAGTGATTGGTATGATGACTTGATTTTCTCCGGCCTTGAGCATGTAAGCATTTTCCAAAGCCTTGTAGTGTAGGCCCTCTTTGGCTGTGGTCTGACTGGTGGCTACTGTCAGCTTGACGGTTCTGTCGTAATCCGTCGTGTTGCCCATCAGATTAACTTGAAGGTTGACAATGCCCTCGTTCGATTCCTTGCCAGCAAAAGAGTAGACAATGCTATCTTTCGAGTCGCTCCAATCGGAACTGTATTGAAAGTAAACGGCGTCTTTGCCTGTATAGTCGCTCATGTCATTCTCTTGACAGGAAAACAAGGCAAGTATGGTGGCAAATGCCAATAATAAACGTATATGTTTCATAATTTACGAATTGCTTGTTTAGTTGTTAGAATAGCCGAATTCAATCTCGTCGTCAGGTTCGGGCAGTATCAGCATGCTGGGTGTCATTTCCACCTGGGCATAAGGAATGGGGAGAATATTCTTCCGCTTGTAGAAATAGAACAACTGTCCTTCACCTATAAATTCGCGTTGGTATTCTTTCTGAATCTCGGCCTCAAGGTCATCTCCTTCGGGGAGAGGGTTGGAAGTGTAACCGCGCAGCTTGCGGAACGTCTTCAGATACTCGATATCACCTGACGCTTCGGCGGCAATAAGATACATCTCACCCAACTTGAGTAACGGTATCTGTGTTCCGGTCATGTATTTGTTGATGTAAGTCTTGGAGTTGCCTGACGGAACCTGGAACATGTTCTTGGCTCTGATGTCGAAGTCGAGGCCTGTGGCACCGAATATCTTTTGACGTCGTTCGTCTTCGATGGTGAGGGCGGCACGGCCGTCTGTGTAGTAGAGATCGTTATGCTTTTCTTTCAGGTCATACACATAGATACTGCTGATGTATTCATGCTTGGCTGTGCTTTCAATAAAAGAATAGTCGTGCTTGTTGTATCCGTCATTGTCTTGCTTGAGCAGAGCATCGGAAATGAGACTGAACTTATGGCTGTCTATCACTTCCTTGGCATATTTCAGAGCGTTGGCATTGTCTTCTTTGTAGAGACAGATGCGTGCCAACAGCGCCGTCATTCCGTAGTAGTTGAGACGCGATGTGCGGTAGAGCCAGAATCCGTTGTCCTTCAGGTAGTCGCCTGCAGAATAGTCGTCTTCGTATTTCTCGCTGTACGAATCGTGGGCAGGACCGATAGGGTCAATGTCTTTCACCAGGTTGCGTGCCTTTATCAAGTCGGCCACGAGTGAGTCTGTCATAGCCTTGACCGAGATGGCAGCCACGGGAGAATTTGTCACCTTGTTGACCAAAGGTACTCCCGGTTCATCTTTTCCCACGGTGTAAGAAGGCGCATAACTACGGAGCATGTCAAAATGAAGGTAAGCTCTCAGGGCGATGGCCTCACCTTCGACAAGCCGGCGAGTGCTGTCGTTGAGCGCACTTCCGTTCTCTGCAATATTCTTTAGGATGTAGTTGCAGTTCATGATGGCTTGATACGAAGTCTTCCACATGTTCTCGATGCGTGTCTTGTTTTCATCGTCTTTATAGTCGTAGGCAGCAGTCTTGTTGTAGCCTGAGCCTACTGAGGAATACTGCTGGGCGATGGCATCCATGAACCCCATGGTCGAGTTGCCGCCATAAATGTCTTCCTTACCCATAATAGTGTAAACGCCGAACAAGGCATCCTCGAAGCCGGATTGTGTCTTGAACAGTGCCTCTTCCTTGATTTGCGACTTGGGCCTTACGTCAAGCCAGTCGTTGCAGCTGGTGAGTGAGAAGAAGGCCAGGGTTAAGGCTATGTATTTATATATGGTTGTATGTTTCATGATGATATGTCTTTTTAGAATCTTACTTGAAGTCCGAGACTGAAGTTGCGTGCAAAGGGATAGTCCGTACCGCGTTCGGTCTTGACCGTTGATGTGAAGAACACGTCGTTCATGTAGGCTGTCAGCTTGAGTCTCTGGATGCCGTACTTCACGAGCTTCTTGTTGTTGAACTCGTAAGAAAGGTTGAGCGTGCTCAGTGTGAGATAATTATAGTCTTCCACAAAGCGGGATGTTGGTCGGGTGCTTTGGGAAATGTTGACTCCTTCTGAGTCAACGACAAAGCCTGTGAAACGAACCTTGTCGCCAGGCTTCTGCCAGCGCTCTGTCAGCGCACGCGCGTCTGCATTGTAGCGAGGGTCAATGTCCTGCACCTTGTCCACCAGGGTTTGGTTGTATATCTGTCCACCCATGCGGTAGCGGAAGGTGGCATTAAGTTGGAAGCCTTTGTAGGAAAGACTTGTTCCGAAGGTTCCTTCCACAGAAGGATCTGTGCAACCACCAATGACATAGTTCTTTGCCGACCACTCGCTTGTTGTGTTGCCGTTCTTGTCAAGAAACATCTCGCGTCCTGTTTGCGGGTCGACACCGAGTGACTTGTTCACCCAGATAGAGTTGATGGAGGCACCCTCGACAAATCTCACACGAGGTGACGACGAGTCGTTTTTCTTATCGCCTTTTGCGGTGCTTTCATCCTGCTTGTCGTTATAGGCTTGCAGTGCATTTGATATTTTCTTGAGTTTGTTCTTGTTGTGCAGCATGGTTCCGAACAGACTCCAATAGAACTGGTGCTTGCTGTCTTTGACGACGACGGCACGCGCATTGAGTTCCCATCCTCGGTTGTCCACTTCTCCCAGGTTTGCCATGTAGGTGGTGAAACCGAGCGACGGCGGCAGTGTTACTGCTGTAAGTACATCCTTAGAGGTCTTGATGTAATAGTCTGCCGTTATTTGGAGCCTGTTGTCCCAAAGGCCGAGGTCGAAACCGATGTTCGTTTCTGTCGTGCGTTGCCAAGAGAGGTTCTCGTTGCCCATGGCCTTGAGCACGGCACCCACCGCATAGTGATAACGGTTGGTGGTGAGATACTGGTAGGTGGTCATGGCCTGGTATGGATCATAGTCTTGGCTACCGGTCAGTCCATAGGTGGCGCGCAACTTGAAGAGGTTGACCACCTTCAAGTCTTTCATCCACTTTTCGTTGTGCATGTTCCATCCCAGTCCGGCAGACCAGAATGGTGCCCAGCGTTCTTTTGCACCGAAACGGGACGATGCATCCTCACGGAACGACAGGTCGAGCAGATATTTCTCGTCGTAGCTGTAGTTCACGTTGCCAAGGAAACCAACCAGCCGGGATGTGTATTCATCTCCCGAAGGCGAACCGTTTTTCTCGTATTGGCTGGCGAAGCTGATGTAGTCCAGGTTGTCATTAGGGAAGCCTTCGGCATTTACAGTGAATGTTTTCGACTTGTCTTGCTGTATGTTCCATCCCAGATTACTGTTGAGAACGTGCTTGTCTTTTTGGAGGAAATAACTCAGCACCAGGCTCCCGTCGAAGTTGAAGACGTCTCCTCGGGAAGCTTGGTAGGATCCACGGCGCACATAGTCGTCGCCAGTAAGCGTGGCAAACGAGGTGTCCTTGCCGGACTTGAACACGTCGGACGAGGTGTTCTGCACTGTGAATGAAAAGTTTCCTTTCAGTCGCAGTCCCTGTATGATGACCCAATCTATGCCGAAATTGTTGGTCAGGTCATTGTATGCTGTCTGGTTCTTCTGGTTGAAAGTGGTGTTGTAGAGTGGGTTGTAGATGGGGTCCCGATAGAGGAACGTCGCCGGAAAGCGGTCGTCTTGTTCCAGTTGGTATATGTAATTGCCGTTTTCGTCAGCCATCTTTATGTAAGGATTGAGCTTGGCATAGTCGGAGAAAGAACCGTAGGGAGAGTTCTTGGCTGTCACGTTTGAGAAAGACAACTGGTCACGGAAGGTGATATTCTTGTATATATACTGCAGTTCCATGCCGATGCCCATGCGCTCACGTCCCGACTCTTTCATCACGCCGGGCGTGTTGCTGTAGTTCAGGTCCATGGCATAGCGGAAAGCGTCAGAGCCTCCGTCGATGCGTACGGAATGTTTCTGTCCCACTGTGAGTTCGTGTAGCGGTTGCGCAAGCCAATCTGTATTCACGCCTTCCAGCACGTTGCGCAGTCGCCAGTTGTAGGCATTGTCCATGGCAATCTGGTCTGAATACTTGTCTTCATTCCAATACGCCTTCTTGGAGGAGTCGTAGAGTCCTGAAAGCTGCTCGAGTTGCAGTTTCTGTTCTGGTGTGCAAAGGTTGTAGGCACTCAGGTCTGGCACATAGAAAGTGAAGTCGGCATTATAGCTTATTGCCAATTTCCCGTGTTTGGGTGTAGTGGTGGTGATGACCACAACACCATTTGCCGCACGTGAGCCATAGATGGCTGTGGCAGAGGCATCCTTGAGTAGCGTGATGTTCTGAACACGGTAAGGGTCCATGTCGAATACTTTCTCGGCTGTGGTCTCGAATCCGTCGACAATGAAAATAGGCATGTTTGGACTCCCTGAATAGGTGTCGCTCATGCTGGTCAGACTGCTGGTTCCTCTCATTTGGAACTGCGGCACATTGTTAGGGTTAGATCCTGCCAGGTTGTTTTCCACCATGACAAACGACGGGTCTATGTTTTGCAGGGCTGTAAGCACGTTCTGGTTACTTCCCGTGAGCAATTCTTCGCCGGTGATGGAGCGTGCGGCACCGGTGAAGCTCTTCTTCGTCTGCTCATAGTATCCGGTTACTACCACCTCTTTAAGTGCATTGCTGCTGACCATTCTTACATTCCGGTGTTCGTTGCCCTCGCCGGCATTGAGCTTGAAACTTGCCATGTCCATGCCTACATACGACAGGTCAATGACCTGTTCTGTAGTAGGTACCATGAAGGCATATCTGCCATCGGGACCTGAGATAGCGGTGATTTTGGTTCCTCTCACCTTCACTTGCACGCCGATGAGAGGCTCGTTGTGTTCGTCGGTCACCACGCCCGTGATGGCTCGTGTTGAGGTTATGGGTTTTTGTTTCTTGATGATGGTCACCATGTTGCCGTTGATGCGGTACGAACATCCCAGCTTTTCCTCAATCATATAGTCAAGGATGCTTTTGACCGATGCGTTCTTTTCATTGAGCGTGATATGGGGAACCTTCTTCATGCTGTCAGAGTTGTAGATGAAGTTAAGTCCGGTCTGCTTGTTAACCTCGTCGAAGATCTCCTTGACCGAAGCTTGCTGCACGCTGATGGAAATGCGCTTTCCCAATGCCGATTGAGCCCACGTGACTTGTGGCACTGAGGCTGAAAGGGCAAGAGCAAGGCACAGTCGAAACATTGAATGTTTCAAGTCGTTTCTTTTTCTCATAAAAATCTCTCTTAAAAGTTGATGTTATACGTTTGTTATTTTATTTCTATATTGTCACCGTGAAGGGTGATCTTCACGTTCGTAACGCTTTCGATGGCATGAACTATGTCGGTTATATTGCCATACTTGTCGAGCGCCCCGGTGAAGTGTATGTTCTTGGAATTGTCGCTTTTGAAATGTATTTTCATGTCGTACCATTGCGCAAGAACACCCAAGAGTCTTGCCATGGGGCAGTCTTCAAATACGAAGCGTCCTTCGTTCCACGATGTGTAGGGCTTTACGTCGGTAGGCGAGATGGTCACGACATCGTTCTTTTGGTGGATTTCTGCTTGCTGGTTGGGCTTGACCAGGTGCTCGTCGCCATTGCGGGTAATCACGCTGATGGAACCTTCCACGAGCACTACTTGGGTGGTCTGTGGCTTTTCTGTGGTGTTTACATTGAACGACGTTCCATATTCTTTCACCGTACCGTTGTCTGTCTTGACCATGAAAGGCCGTCGTTTGTCTTTGGTCACATAAAAGTAGGCTTCACCTTTCAGGTATACCGCGCGTTCACTGCTGGCGAACTCACGTGTGTAGCTCAGTTGCGTATTGCTGTTTAGGTGTATCCGTGTTCCATCGGAAAGTGTAACCCAGAATTCCTTGTCGGCTTGTGTTTCAATCCGGCAAGGTGTCTGTTCGTCAAGAGATTGTGCCAGGGCGGTAGCCTCGGCGTCAGAGCTGACGACTCTTCTCTTGCCGTCGGGAAAGATGAAAACGGCCTGGTTCTTGCCCGCAAGTTCAGATTTCTTGATGGCCACGGTTACTTCTTGTGATATGACGGGTGGAACGAGCCTGTGTGTCCACTGATAGTAGCCTACACCGCCCAACAGGAGCAAGGTGAATGAGGCTGCACACGCAACGGTGCGCCAATGCATAAGAAAACGGTTCCCGATATGGTTCTTTTGCTTGAATGTCTGCCAACTGCGTTTTGTGTCTATCTGGTGATAGCGCTGGTATTGTTCGTAGAAGTCGGCATCCTCCAGCAGTTGGGCATAGAGTTCTTGGTGCCGAGGATTTCGTGCAATCCATTCTCTCAGTGTCCTTTCGTCCTCTGCCGAAATGCTGCCAATGAGCTTATCGTGGATAATATCGTTGATGTCTTTTGCCATGTCTTTTCAGTAATGGTGTATTATATAAAACGACAGAAAAGAGGAAAAAGGTGACAGAAAAGTTGAAAAATTATAGGTTCTGTTTTCAGTATGTTCGCTAATTTGCCAGGAAAAGCAATAAAAAGACAAAATCTTTGTCGCTGATTTTGCTTTTTAGAGAACTGATGGCACGGCGCTTTTGTGTTTTTACTGTTTCAATGGATATGTTCAAGGCATCCGCTATATCCTTGTTCTTCTCCCCTTTCATGGCCAACAGGAATATTTCACGTTGCCGTGTCGGCAGTTGGTCAATGGTGTGGAAAAGCCTGGCGTAGACAGCTTCCTTGGAAAATGCTTCGTTGCTGTCGTCCAATAAGTCAGGGGATGCCAGCAGGGTTTGCCGGGCATAGGATTCTTCCACGTTGTCGTGTTTCAGCAAGTCAAAGGCCTTGTTGCGGGTGCTATGATATAAATAGGTGCGTATGGCTTGTTCTTCACGGTGACAGACGGCTTTCATCCAAAGGGAAGAAAACACATCTTGCACAATGTCTTCGGCGCGTGTCTGGTCTTTGGTAAAGTTCATGGCATAGAGGGTCAAAACTCTATAATACTTGTTGTAGAGTTCGCAGAAATACGCTTCGTTCCAGAGTGGCTTACTTGTCATACCGTGCAAAATTAGGTAAAAATTCCGAATTATAACCCGTTGGCGGAATTAATTTAAGTTGATATATATGAGTAAAAGGTTGTACATATCGCTGATTTTTAGTAACTTAGTGGTGATCAAAACATTAAGTTCA
>CAJKDU010000030.1 GCA_905198745.1 uncultured Prevotella sp.
ATGCAATGCGGGAGAGTAGGTAGCCGCCTCCTTTGAAGAGAGCCTCAGATTCCTTTCGGTTTCTGGGGCTTTTTTGTTGTACTCATATTTGTCGTTTCATTCTTTTCTGTTATCTTTGCAGTGGAACTTGAACAATACAGAGTTACAAGCTAACGGATATTTTATTTTTACAACAGGTGTATACATTCAAACGTATGATAGTATGGATCCGCCGTGCTTTTCATTCACGAGGCATGGGCGTACAGTCTCCCTCTGCTTACCGGTTTATCCGGTATGTGGTGAGTGAACATTATCCATATTATGCATACGAAGAATTGAGGAACCGTTTTGGAATAGACAAGCGTAGGGCTAAACTTTGCCGCTTTTATTTCCGCCTATCCAATTTTTCTCAGCCTGTTCATGTCTTTAATTATGCCCCTCAGACAGAAGCTTACCAAGCCTACATAGAGGCAGGCTGCAGAAAATGTAAAGTGCATAATCAAATGGCTTCTGATGATGACACACTCTCAGATATGACTTCTATTGATTTGGCTCGTATATCCCTTTCCGGCAACTATCGTGACGTTTTGAACCGGGCGATGAACAAGGCACATGGTGATTCTGTCTTTGTGATTGAGCATATCAAGCGCGACAAGTCTACCTATTTATACTGGAAGGAACTGTTGAAAGACAAACGTGTTGGGATTACTTATGATTTGTATTATTGCGGTGTCCTTTTTTTCGATAAATCAAAGTTCAAACAACATTATGTAGTTAATTTTTAGGGCCTTTGGGTAGCTATGTAGCCTTTTATATTGTTTTTATAGAAAAGATGTGAAAAAGTAGACCCATTACTTGGTAATATGAGAAAATGTTATAACTTTGCAGTTCAATTGAAAACTATAAACTTTAAAGACTATGTATTGGACACTTGAATTGGCTTCCAAACTGGAAGATGCACCCTGGCCTGCAACAAAGGACGAACTGATTGACTATGCAATGCGTTCGGGTGCTCCTTTGGAAGTGCTTGAAAATTTGCAGGAAATTGAAGATGAAGGCGACGTATATGAGAGCATAGAGGACCTTTGGCCTGATTATCCGACTAAAGAGGATTTTCTCTTCAACGAGGACGAATATTAATTGCTCCATACGGAGTTTTTAAGGCTTAATGCAACGAATATAAGCGGTATAGGTAATTCAATACGTTTCCTATACCGTTTTTATATCTATAGGTGCTCGTGAACTGTAATACTCCTGAATATTGCGATACAGAATTAATATTACAGTGAGTCAGCATTTATTTTATATGTTCTAATTTCAAGTGATATTTTATAATAAAAACTACTCTTTATCGTTATCACTATTGTGAAAAGACAGGTATTGGTAATATGGGCATTGTTGTTTTTAACCCTTACTGAGGTAAGGGCGCAATACGACGTGTCTTTTAGCCATTACTTTGATATGGAACCATATTTCAATGCTGCTGCGGTGGGACAGGAATCCAAGTTGAATGTAACTGGAATGTATGCCATAGAATTTGCAGGATTTGAAAATAATCCTCAAACGGCATATGTTGCTGCAGACATGCCGCTGTATTTCCTGAAGAATTATCATGGTATGGGCGTGCAGCTAATGAACGACAAGATAGGTTTGTTTACCCATCAGCGTCTTTCTCTCCAATATGCATTCAAACGCAAGTTGTTTGGAGGTATGTTGAGCATAGGTGTGCAGGCTGGATTCTTGAGTGAGGATTTTGATGGTACTAAAGTTGATGTTGAAGATTCTGGCGATCCTGCTTTGACCAATTCGCAATTGACTGGCAGCGGAATTGATTTTGCTGCTGGTGTATATTTCAGTCATCGTAATTGGTATGCCGGTTTATCTGCTCAACACTTGAATTGTCCCACCATAAAACTGGGCGAAACCAATGAACTGAAGATAGACGGAACTTATTATTTGACGGGTGGATACAATATTAAGCTAAGGAATCCGTTTTTAACTATAAAACCTTCTGTATTGGTACGTACGGATGGTGTTGCATACAGAGCCGACTTAACAGGAAGACTTGTCTACAAGAATGATAAAAGAATGCTTTATTGCGGTCTGTCATATAGTCCTACGAATTCTGTTACAGCCTTGGTGGGTGGTAGCTTCCATGGCGTGAATGTGGGCTATAGCTACGAAATGTATACTGGTGCCATTAGCCCAGGGAACGGAAGCCATGAGTTATTCGTGGGGTATCAGACCGATATCAACCTCGTTAAAAAGGGCCGGAACAAGCACAAAAGTGTAAGAATATTATAAATAAAGATGAATAGAAACTTAACCATATCAACAATTTTGGTTTTCGCAACGACTCTAGTGTTGTCATCCTGCTTTGGCGGGAAGATGACCTCGTCTCAGGGTCGCGGTGGAGAAGTGGTTGGCGTGGGCGGCGGCAGAGGATTCTCTGAGCCTACGCCCTATGGTATGACATTGGTGAAACGTGGATTCCTCAAAATGGGAATAGATAGTCAAGACTCGCTTTGGGGAAAGAAAACTCCCGTAAGAGAGATTTCTGTAGATGGTTTTTGGATGGACGAAACCGAAATAACCAATTCTGAATACAAGCAGTTCGTGAATTGGGTAAAGGATTCGATTATTCGAGAACGTCTTGCTGACCCTGCCTTTGCCGGAGACGAAACTTATAAAATAACAGAAGATAAAAATGGGGATCCAGTCAAGCCTCACTTGAATTGGAAGAAACCTTTGCCTCGCAAGCCTAACGAAGATGAACAGCGTGCATTCAACAGTCTCTATGTCGTCAATCCTGTGACAGGTGAAAAGTCCATTGACGCAAGTCAGCTGAACTACCGTTATGAGGTGTACGATTATGTGACGGCAGCTCTTCGGCGCAACCGTTTGAATGCTCAGGAAAGAAATCTCAACACAGATGTAGCAGTAGATCCTAACGAGGTGGTGATGATTTCTAAGGACACGGCATACATTGATGATGAAGGACATATAGTCAGAGAGACTATCAATAGACCACTTTCTGGTCCTTGGGATTTCCTCAATACTTATATTGTCAACGTCTATCCGGATACAACATGTTGGGTCAATGATTTCCGTAATTCAGATAATGAACTTTACCTTCGTAATTACTTCAGTAATCCCACTTATAACGAATATCCGGTGGTGGGTGTTACATGGGAACAGGCTAATGCATTTTGTGCTTGGCGAACGGACTATTTGCTGAAAGGACTTGGTGGAGAAGCTCGCTATATACAACGTTATCGTCTGCCGACAGAGGCTGAATGGGAGTATGCTGCCAGAGGCAAGGAAGGCAACGAATTCCCTTGGGAGAACAAGGACGTGAAGAGCGGTGACGGATGTTTCTATGCTAACTTCAAACCCGATAAAGGTAACTATACTGAAGATGGTAATCTTATCACCAGTAGGGTTGGCATTTATAAGGCCAACAGCAACGGACTCTATGATATGGCCGGAAATGTGGCGGAATGGACCAGTACCATTTACACCGAGGCTGGTGTTGACGCCATGAATGACCTTAACCCACAACTTTCGTATAATGCAGCCAAAGAAGATCCCTACCGTCTCAAGAAAAAGAGCGTTAGAGGTGGCTCGTGGAAAGATCCAAAATCGTATATACGTTCAGCTTGGCGTTCATGGGAGTATCAAAACCAACCCCGTTCTTACATAGGTTTCCGGTGCGTGAGAAGTTTGGCCAGTTCATCTGTTGTAAAACAAAAAGGAAAGAGGAAATAACAATGACAGAATACAGCAAATATAATTTAGTGTATCGTTTGCAGAAGTGGATGGACAGTGTTCCTGGACAGACATTTTTGAATTATGCCTATAGTTGGGGCGCTTCTATTGTAATTTTGGGTACGCTTTTCAAGTTGACCCATCTTCCAGGAGCCAACTTGATGCTGTTTCTTGGTATGGGAACCGAAGTGTTCGTGTTCTTCCTTTCCGCTTTTGACCGTCCTTTCGACAAGACTGCCATTGGCAAGGAAATACCAACTCATGTTCAGGAAGACGAGCCTGATTCAGATATAGTTGAAAAGAATAACAAACCTTTAGTATCAGGTGGCACTGTAGATGTGGCTGCCCAAGGCCAACCTATGATATCTGGCACTGTTCAATCAGTCAATACAGATAAATCACGGGATGTCCAGTTGACTGATGGAGCTGCTGTTCACCAGATGAATAATTGGATTCAACAGCAACAACTTGCTACTCCTGAGATGGAGGAGGCAACCAATAATTATATTGAAGAACTTAAGAAACTGACAGAGATGCTCGGTAAGGTCTCAGAACAGAGCGCGCGTTTGACTCGTGATAGTGAAGAGATGGAAAATCTAAACCGCACTCTTACTGGAATCTGCAAGGTCTATGAGATGCAACTCAAAGGTGCAAGTGCTCAAATCGGCACCATTGACCAAATCAACGAACAGAGCAACAAGATGGCAAAACAGATTGAACAACTGAATGCTATCTATACAAGAATGATTGAGGCTATGACGGTTAATATGCGTGCTGCAGCTCCCGTACAACCCCAGCAGTAATTAGAATCAATACGTATCATGGCAATCAAAAAAAGACCGGTTTCTCCACGCCAGAAGATGATAAACTTGATGTATGTCGTCCTTATGGCAATGTTGGCATTGAACATCTCGACGGAGGTGCTCAATGGCTTCTCTATTGTGGAGGAGAGTCTTAACCGAACCACCTCCAATTCTTCAAAGGAGAATGAAACGCTCTATAGTGATTTCGCAGAACAGATGAAGTCGAATCCAGAAAAGGTGAAGGCATGGTTTGACAAGGCTACTGAGGTGAAACGCATGAGCGACTCACTTTATAACTTTGCCCAGATGTTGAAGGAACGTATCGTTAAGGAAGCTGATGGTAAGGACGCGAATGTGCACAATATAGAAAATAAGGATAACTTGGAGGCTGCCAGTCATGTGATGCTGGCCCCAGGTACCGGACAGGGAAGGCATCTCTTCCTGGCCATCAATTCTTATCGTGAACGCATCTTGAAAATGGTAGGAGATCCGCAACAACGTGCCATTATCTCAAGCAATCTGTCGACTAAAATCCCTAAGGGCGCGCATGCAATGGGCAAGAATTGGCAGGAATATATGTTTGAAGACATGCCTGTTGCAGCAGCCGTCACTCTGTTGTCAAAGTTGCAGAGCGACGTGCGTTATGCCGAAGGAGAAGTGCTTCACACGTTAGTGTCTAACATCGACATGAAAGATATTCGTGTGAACAAACTTAATGCATTTGTCATACCTGAGAAAACGGTGCTTTATCCTGGTGAAAGATTTAATGCCAACATCGTGATGGCAGCTGTCGATACCACTCAACAGCCAGAAATCTATGTCAATGGCATGAGGGTGAATTCTTCCACAGGTCAATACTCGTTTACTGCCGGCGGCGTGGGTGATCATCAGTTTGGCGGATATATTTTAATGCGAAATGCTAAGGGAGACGTTCAACGTCGTGATTTCCTTCAGAAATATACAGTCATACCAGCTCCCAATACAGCTACGGTAGCTGCAGACATGATGAATGTGCTTTATGCCGGCTATCAGAATCCTATAAGTATCAGTGTTCCTGGTGTTCCAGCCAATGCCGTGACAGCTACGATGAGTGGCGGCTCTTTCTCTTCAAAGGGTAATGGCCATTTCATAGCTGTTCCTTCCGCTGTGGGACACGATGTGAGTATTCATGTGACAGCCCGCGATAAGGGGCAGACACGTACGTTGCCGCCTTTTGTCTTCCATGTGCGTAAATTGCCAGATCCTACTGCTTACATAGGTTTGGGGACTAACCGATTTCGTGGAGGCGGACTATCGAAGGCCTCACTTATGCAGGCAAATGGTATTAAAGCTGCCATTGACGATGGACTCCTTGATATTGAGTTTAAGGTGCTGAGTTTTGAGACTGTTTTCTTTGATAACATGGGTAATGCCGTGCCTATGGCTTCGGCTGGTTCCATGTTCTCCGAACGCCAGCGTGACGCCTTCCGCAAACTGTCGCGTAACAAACGTTTCTACATTTCCCGCGTGAAGGCTGTAGGTCCTGATGGCATTACCCGAAATCTTCCAGCATCTATGGAAATCATTGTGAAATAACAAAAATCCATTATATAGACAACATGAAAAGATTATTGTTTATCATATTTATCTCTACACTTGTACTGTCTGTTTCAGCACAGCCGCAAGCACGGCGAAACCAACAGCGACAGAGTAAGTCAAATGTCAACAACATCACGCAGCGTCAACTGCTCTCGTTCCCTACTGTGGCTCCTATGTCCGAGGACGTGGTTTGGCGCCGTGACATCTATCGAGAGTTGGATCTAAACAATGATGCCAATGCGGGTCTCTATTACCCAGTGGAACCTATAGGCTCTCAGATGAATCTTTTTACGTATCTGTTTAAATTGATGCTCACAGGCAATATCAAGGCTTACGAGTATAGGCTTGATGGCAATGAGGTGTTCAGTGATTCGGCCGTAGTAAAGCCTAAGGCTTTTCTTGACAATTATCATATATTTTATGAACGTGTCAATGGTAGGGTCCATATAGACAATAGTGATATACCTTCACGCGAAGTGAAGGGCTATTATCTCAAAGAAAGTGCCTATTATGATCAGGCCACAGCCACTTTTCATAGGAAGGTGATAGCCCTTTGTCCTGTCATGAGCCGTGAAGATGATTTTGGTGACGGTGCCCAGAATTATCCTTTGTTTTGGGTGAAATACGATGACGTGGCACCCTTTTTAAGCAAGCAAGTTATAATGACGAGTAATCTGAATAACGCTGCCACCATGAGCATTGACGATTTTTTTACGATGAACATGTATGAAGGCAAGATATACAAGACCAACAACATGTTGGGCAAGACGTTGGCTCAATATTGTCCCACAGATACTGCACTGGCCAAGGAACAGCGAAAAATAGAAAACGAGCTGGTGGCTTTTGAGAAGAATATATTCGGTGACCGTGCCAAGAAAGATTCGCTTGACAGCATTGCCAAAACACAGCAAAAGGTAAAGGGCAAGAAGGTGAAGACCAACAGACGGGCTTCCGGAATTTCTTCAGTAAAGACAGCCAAGTCGCGTAAGCCTTCAAATAGTTCTTCGACTTCCTCAGCTGCACGGGTGTCTGTTCGTAGACAACGTCATTAGGATTCTCAAAATAAAGTTATATTATAGGTATGAAAAAGATTTTTAGTTTAGCTTTGCTGGCATTTATGATGATGGCCATGCCAGCCAATGCACAGATCAAGTTTGGTCTGAAAGGTGGTGTCAATGTGACAAGTATGTCATTCAGCAATGAAGTGTTTGATGCCTCAAATCGTACAGGCTTCTTTATTGGTCCTACCGTAAAAATACAGTTGCCGCTTGTAGGATTGGGTATTGATGCCTCTGCTCTTTATGATCAGCGTGAAGCAAAAATAAAAGTAGGTGACGTTGAGACAGGTTCAAGTGTGAAGCAACAAGCCATTGCAGTTCCTATCAATCTTCGTTATGGATGGGGATTGAGCAGTTTGGCCAACATATTTCTCTTTGCCGGTCCACAGTTTAGTTTCAATGTTGGTGACAAAGACGTGGAATTGGATGGAACGAAAGGTACTTGGAATCTGAAGAATTCCAACTTTAGTGTGAACGTCGGTGCTGGTGTTACCATCTTGAAGCATTTGCAACTTTCTGCCAACTATAACATTGCTTGTGGAAAGACAGGCGACGCTGCATGGGATCAAGTTACCGAGGCTCTTTCAAAAGAGAAGAAAAGCCGTGGACGTTTCAATGCTTGGCAGATAGGATTGGCCTATTATTTTTAAGTAAGTAGTTTAACCTGTTATAAGGCAGTTGTGCAATCATTTGTGCAACTGCCTTTTTTTTCTTACTTTTGCACACCATGAAGTTTGTAGACATCATATTACCATTGCCTCTTGATGGAGTTTTCACGTATTCCATTCCGGACCATTTTTTCGATGAGGTCCGATTTGGTGTTCGTTTAGTTGTGCCCTTTGGCAAAAGTAAAACTTATGTAGGCATTGCCGTAAGGATACACGAGGAGGAACCGAATTTCAAATATAAAGAGGTAAAGGCGGTACTTGATCAGCAACCAATTCTGCTTGAGGCGCAATATACCTTTTGGAAGTGGATAGCCGAGTACTATATGTCATCCATTGGAGATGTTTATAAAGCCGCATTGCCTGCCGCTTTAAAGGAGGAGGAAGGCTATCGCCCCAGGACAGAACTCTATGTGTCGTTGGCTCCCAATTTCAGACAGGAGCGTGCTCTTGAGCTTGTGAAGAGCATGTTGGGACGTGCAGAGAAGCAACGGAAAGTGCTTGACTGCTATCTGAATATGTCGCATTGGAGTAGTTTAATAGGGGAAACACCTTCTGTACCTATCACAGAAATAACTCGTGAGGAACTGATGAATGAGAGTCACTGTACTTCTTATGTGATCAAGGCCTTGATAGACAGGAAGGTCATGATGACCTACAAAAAGGAAGTGGGTAGACTTAATGTCGGTGGTCAACCACATCCAGAAGCCGTAAACCCACTCAATGATGCTCAGCAAACAGCTTACAATCAAGTGCTTTTCAATTTCATGAAAAAGGATGTGGTATTGCTGCATGGTGTTACTTCCAGCGGTAAAACGGAAGTCTATATCCATTTGATAGAGCAAGCTCTAAAAGAGCACAAACAGGTGCTATATCTCTTGCCAGAAATAGCGTTGACTGTTCAGATAACGACACGTCTTCAACGGGTCTTCGGTAATCGCATGGCAATTTACCACAGCAAATACAGTGATGCAGAGCGGGCTGAACTATGGCTCAAGCAGTTATCTGCTTCTCCCTATGACATCATTCTTGGAGCCAGGTCGGCAGTGTTTCTTCCGTTTCAAAGACTCGGACTTGTTATCGTGGACGAGGAACACGAAACGTCCTATAAACAGCAAGACCCGGCTCCACGCTACCATGCGCGTTCTGCCGCTATTGTCTTGTCACGCTTAGCCGGAGCAAAGACTTTGCTGGGTACAGCAACTCCTTCCATAGAAAGCTATTACAATGCACAGACTGGAAAATATGGCCTTGTAGAGATGAAACATCGTTATAGGGATATCCAGTTGCCCGAGATACAGGTGGTCGACATACAAGATTTGCAGCGTCGGAAACTGATGAATGGACCTTTTTCTCCACTCCTCCTAAGGAGCGTGCGTGAAGCTCTCCAAGCTGGCCAGCAAGTCATTCTGTTCCAGAACAGGCGTGGTTTTGCTCCTATGATAGAGTGTAAGGTTTGTGGATGGGTGCCACGATGTGTCAACTGCGATGTGAGTTTAACGATGCACCGAAGCACGAATCAACTCACGTGTCACTATTGTGGCTATACCTATCCCATTCCTCAGGTGTGTCCCAACTGCGGAAGCACAGATTTGCGTGGGCGAGGCTATGGAACGGAGAAAATTGAAGACCAAATTCGGGATATTTTTCCTGACGTTAGAATTGCTCGTATGGATCTCGATACCACACGCACGCGTAATGCTTATGAACGTATTATAGAGGACTTTTCCAGCGGGAAGACCAACATGCTTATAGGTACGCAGATGATTAGCAAGGGGCTCGACTTCGATAAAGTGAGTGTTGTGGGTATTCTCAATGCTGACACCATGTTGAATTATCCTGATTTTCGAGCTTATGAACATGCCTTTATGATGATGGCTCAGGTTAGTGGAAGGGCAGGGCGCAAGGGCAAGCGTGGAACTGTTATTCTGCAGACACGCAGTCCTCAGTTGCCGATTATTGGGCAGGTGGTCAATCATGACTATCTTTCGTTCTATCATGGCTTGGTCGAGGAACGTCAGACTTTCCATTATCCACCGTTCTATCATTTGATTTACGTGTATCTGAAGCATCGTCATGACGACGTGGTAGAAATGGCCAGTAAAGAGATGGCAAATCGGTTAAGGCAATGGTTTGGTAATCGTGTGTTGGGGCCTGACAAACCGGCAGTGGCCAAGGTTATGACGATGAACATTCGCAAGGTGATGCTGAAATTGGAAACGGGCATACAACTCAAACTCGCCAAGCAATATTTATGTAAGGCCCAAACAGATATGTTGAAAGATTCTCGCTATGGAGCTTTGGTTGTTTACTACGACGTTGACCCTGAATGAAATCAATACAAAGGGGCATTCGCTTTCACAGCGGATGCCCCTCATGCAGTTATGAAAGTCTCTATTTTTAGAAGTTGATATCCAATCCGACCGCAAATACGTTGTTGTTGCGGGTATAGTCTGAGCTATATGTTAGTTGTGCGCTTGCTCCATCCTCATTCGTTGTCTTGTGCTTGTAGAATGTGTGGAAGTAAGCAAAGTTCAAGTCTGCCTTCTTTGAGATGTGAATCAGTCCACCTACTGCAACAGAGTTTGAACTTGTCACGAACGACTTGTCGTCCATATACTCATCACTCAATCCGTAGTTTGTGTTTTGCCATCCTGCACTGACTGTCAGTTTCTTGTTGATGTCATACTCTACGCCGGCGTTGTATTCGAGTGTTCCCCGGTCGAGTGTCTTGTGGCGGTTGTTATAGGAAGTAGCGTGTGTGTCGTCGAACCAATGGAAACCGACATTGATGCGGAGTGCGTCAATAGGGCTGTATCCGGCACCGAGTGTCAGGTATGCGGGTATGTCTCCTGCTATTTTCTTTCCGTCTCCATATTCGCCGATAGCCTCTTCAAGCTTGGCGTCAAACTGGTTCTTCAAACCTTGCATGGTGGCCACAACCGTGCCGTTGGTGAGAACTGTTTCGCTGGTCTGCATAGCAGCCACTTGTGCCTGCTGCTGCGCCTGTTCCAGCGTCATGCCTGCTGCTACAAATTTTTGTGTGAACGCCTGTGTCAAGTGAGTTCCCATTTGATCTGCCAAGTTGTCTGCCAGATTTCCGATACTTGGTGCCTGGTTTACCGACTTGTTTTTTAAACGCATGCGTGTTTTGAATTCGTATTTGGCAGAGAAATTCCAACGGCCCGTTTTGAAGTCAATTCCAATGATTGGTGTGAATCCTATACCATTCTGATCGCAACTCAACTCTATGTTTGCTGCATCCTCTTTACTTGGGTCAAGTACTTTGTAGAGAGGCATGTTCCCTACTTTAATGTCTCTTACATACCCATAATAGTTGCAGGTGGCATACACGCCACGTATGCCAGCGAAAGCACTGAAGTGCTCGTTGAACTTGTAAGCGGCACCTAATGACAATCCAAAATAGTATTGACGGCCGTGCATATAGCTGTCGTAGCTATATTTGCCGTTGCTTCCGAAGGCTTGATCGGACGAAAACATCTGCATGCCTTGTTGTCCTAAAGCGTTACCCAATGCTCCGTCTACCGTGCTTGCCAAACCGCAGGCGGCCATAGCTGTTTCAGAAACGATCTTTTCAAATGAGCCCAGTCCGTTGTCGAACGTGCATTTGCCGCCTCCACCTGTCAAGGCGAAGTTAGCTTGGAAAGACCACTTGTTCTTGTTGTATGCGTATTGGAAAGAGGGAATCACAGGTGCAAAAGCCTTGCCTTTGAAATCTCTGGGCGTAGTGGCATTGTTGACGTTGTTGTTGAACAGCAGGTAATCGTTCTTGATAATACGAGTCTGGTAGGCAAGCTGCCAGTTGATGGAGAGATGATGGCCGTTGCTCATGAACGCAACGCCGGCGGGGTTGTAATAGACGCCGTCAATTCCGATAGATGCCTCACGGCTCATCATACGGTTGAAAGCTACATTCTGGTTGGTGTTGGTGAGTAATCCTCCTGCCCACACGGCAGTATTACTACCTGCAAAGAGTGCCAATATGGCAAATTTTAACTTATTCATTTTAAATACTTTGAAAAATTGGATGCAAAGGTATCTAATGTGTTCTGTTTTCCCAACTTTTAGCTTTTCTATTTAACTCCGGTTAACAAACCTTAGGTTAATTACCGCACAAAAAGGCCCATTTGTGCAAGAATTCACTCGGAAAAATTGCACAAACAGGCAGCGCGGTGTGCATTAACAACAGGATAGTCCTCCTGTTTGTATTGCTTATTTGTTGAGTTTAGGATATGATATGCGGGTGTGGTATATGGCCTTCAGACGCTCAATCATTGTCTGTTTGGCTATGGAGATGTCCCGGAAAGTGATGGGACATTCCTTAAAGAAGCCATCAGCCACCTGTCCGTCAATGAGTCTGTTAACCAGTTCACTGATACTTTGTTCCGTGTAGACGTGGAGTGAACGGGAGGCAGCTTCCACGGTGTCTGCCATCATGAGCAAGGCTTGTTCTCGGGTGAACGGATTAGGACCGGGATAAGTGAACAGACTTTTGTCCACTTCTTCGTCGGGATGTTCGTTGCAGTAGGATATATAGAAGAACTTTGTCATGCCTGTTCCGTGGTGAGTGAGGATGAAATCCTTGATGACGGTCGGCAGATTGTACTTCTCTGCCAGTTTAAGTCCTTCGGTGACGTGGCTGATAACGATTTGTGCACTCTCGGTGTGCGACATGTTGTCGTGTGGGTTAACGCCAGCCTGGTTCTCTGTGAAGAACACGGGGTTGACCATCTTTCCTATGTCATGGTAGAGTGCTCCCGTACGTACCATCAGGCTCTTGGCTCCAATCTTGTTCGCTATTTCAGCCGCCAGGTTGCCTACCGTGATGGAGTGTTGGAAGGTTCCTGGAGCCACCTCGCTTAGACGGCGGAGCAAATCCTTGTTGGTGTCGGACAGTTCTATGAGGGTAACTGAACTGATAAAGCCGAATGTCTTCTCAATAAGATACATGAGCGGATATGATAGGAGAAGGAAAATGCCGTTCACCAGAAAGTGGTAGTTCATAGCCCAGTCCAGTTCTACCACGTCGTTGTCTTGCATGAGCTGCAAGGCGTAGAAGGTTACCATGCTCGAAATGGTGACCAGAATGGCGGTCTTGAATACCTGCGCACGTTTTGAAAGTTCGCGCAGGGAATAGATGGCCACCAGTCCTGCGACCAATTGCACAATAATAAATTCGTATTGGTATCTAACAGCCGCTGCACAGATGAGCACCATGGTGACGTGGGAAATGAAGGCCGTGCGCGAATCCATGAACACTCGGATGAAGATCGGTGCCATGGCAAAGGGAAGGATGTAGACACTGAAAACATTGTGCTGCATCATTAAAGACACGAGCAAAGGAAATATGGTGATCAGCACATAGAGCATGGCGATACTTCTCGGCTTGTCGAAATAGTCCTTACGGAAGAGTCCGAGATAGAGCGTGAAGAGGAAGACCAAGATGGCCACGAAGATGGATTGCCCGATAAATGTTGACAACTCTTCCTTAGAAGAGGCGTCACGCCGTTGCATCTCCCTTTCGTACGAGTTGAGCACGCGGTATGTGTAGTCGTTGACAATGTCTCCACGGTCGATTACTTTCTGACCGCTCATTACCATCCCGCTGGCAATGGGGATGCCACTGAGCATGTCGTTTTTCTCAGTCTCGCTCCGGTCGCGATCATACATAAGGTTGGGTTCCAGATACTCGTTCAGATTGCATCTCTGCAGAATCTGTCGCTGATAGGCGAGCGCCTCGTCAGTGAAGATGAGCTCGTAGGCTGCGAGTAGCGAGTGTATCTTCCCGATCTGCATGCTCGTGGCATTCTTGCCGCTCACCACCCTCACCATGTTGCTGGTGTCCTTGGCCAGCATTGTATAGTCGGGCGTGTCCATGATGCCCTGTTGGTAGATGCGGTGTAGCTGTTCGATGATTTCGAGCATATAGGCATCGGGTAATCCGGGCAGACCATCCTTGAAGTTTTCTTTGAACTTGGCTATTTCCTTTTGCTCCACAATGGGGTTGTAGTTGTAGTAAGGCTGAAAGGTTCGCAGCAGAGAGTCCTTCTCTGCCTTGATAGCTTCGTCGGTCTTATAGATGGGGAAGTCGAATTTGGCGATGAACGAACCGTACATCCAAGGCTTTCCTATGTCGTAGCGGAGCTGCATCTTTTGGTTTCTTGGCAGAAACCAGACGATAATGGTCACTGTGGCGGCGATGATGGCAAGTCTGGTGAAGAATTTGCGCCAAAAGGCACTGCCGGGTCTGTTGATTTTCAGCATAAACTGTTTATTCTTATATTTACCTTGCGAAAATACTAAAAAAATACGGCATTATGCAAAAAAAGCACTAATTTTGCAAAAAATAAATCTTATCTATATTATTAAATAGGATGACAGAAAGAAAAGTAAGGGTACGTTTTGCCCCAAGTCCTACAGGACCTTTGCATATAGGCGGAGTGAGAACTGCGCTTTATAATTATCTTTTCGCACGCCAGCATGGCGGCGATTTCGTGTTTAGAATCGAAGATACCGACTCCCATCGTTTTGTTCCGGGAGCCGAGGAATACATCATCGAATCATTCAAGTGGCTCGGCATCAAATTTGATGAGGGCGTTAGCTTTGGTGGAGAGCATGGTCCCTACCGTCAAAGTGAACGGCGTGAAATCTATAAGAAATATGTAAAACAACTTTTAGATGCCGGAAAGGCATACATTGCCTTTGACACGCCGGAAGAATTGGAAGCCAAGCGTCAGGAGATTCAGAACTTCCAGTACGATGCCCATACCCGTATGCAGATGCGCAACTCGCTCACCCTTTCCAAGGAAGAGGTAGACCAGCTCATTGCCAACGGCGAACAGTATGTGGTGAGGTTCAAGATTGAGCCTGGCGTGGCTGTGCATGTTGACGACCTTATTCGCGGTGATGTTCGTATCATGAGTGATATTCTGGATGACAAGGTGCTTTATAAGAGTGCCGATGAACTGCCTACCTATCACCTTGCCAACATTGTTGACGACCATTTAATGGAAATTACTCACGTGATTCGTGGCGAAGAATGGTTGCCTAGCGCACCTCTTCACGTGCTGCTTTACAAGGCTTTCGGATGGGAAGGCACCATGCCACGCTTTGCCCACTTGCCGCTTCTTCTCAAACCGGAAGGCAAGGGCAAACTCAGCAAGCGCGACGGCGACCGCCTTGGTTTCCCTGTTTTCCCACTTGAATGGCACGACCCCAAGACCGGTGATGTGTCGTCAGGATACCGCGAGAGTGGCTATTTCCCCGAGGCAGTGGTCAACTTCCTGGCCATGCTCGGCTGGAATCCAGGCACGGAACAGGAATTTTTCAGCCTCGACGAATTGGTAAAGGCGTTCGACATCAGCAAGTGCTCCAAGTCGGGTGCGCGCTTTGACTATCAGAAGGCCGCCTGGTTCAACCATGAATACATTCTCCGCAAGAGCAATGAAGAGATTGCCCATCTGTTTGCACCTATTGTGGCAGGCAACGGAGTTGACGAGTCTTTGGACCGCATCAAGCAGGTGGTGGCCATGATGAAGGACCGCGTGAGTTTTGTCAAGGAGCTCTGGCCTTTGTGTTCCTTCTTCTTTATCGCCCCTACAGAGTATGACGCAAAAACCGTGCGCAAGCGCTGGAAGGAAGATTCGGCACAGGTGATGACCGAGCTTGCCGATGTGCTTGAAGGCATTGACGACTTCAGCGTTGAGGGACAGGAACCTGTCGTGATGAAGTGGGTCGAGGAGAAGGGCTACAAGCTCGGCGACGTGATGAATGCCTTCCGTCTTGCCCTTGTCGGCATAGGCAAGGGTCCCGGTATGTTTGACATTTCTGCCTTCTTGGGCAAGGAGGAGACTCTCAAGCGTCTTCGCCGTGCAGTGGAGGTGTTGAAATAATCTGTTGACATTCTAAAATCGACGTGTATAATTTAGCGATATATCTTTACCAGCTCGGCGTGATGGTCTATAGCCTTTTCAACGCCAAGGTCCGTCGCATGTTCATAGGCGAGCGCCGTGCTTTCAAAGTGCTGCGTGAGCAAGTGGATCCTGCGGCGCAGTATGTGTGGTTCCACGCTGCGTCCCTTGGTGAGTTTGAGCAGGGCCGGCCGTTGATGGAGCAGTTGCGCAGAACGCATCCTGAATATAAGATCCTGCTCACCTTCTTTTCGCCTTCGGGCTACGAGGTGCGCAAGGATTATGAGGGTGCTGACATTGTGTGCTACCTTCCTCTTGACACGCCTACCAACGCATTGCGTTTCCTGCGTAGTGTGCGGCCCGTGATGGCGTTCTTCATCAAGTATGAGTTTTGGTACAATTATCTACATATTCTCAAGCACCGTGGTGTGCCCACTTACAGTGTGTCGAGCATATTCCGTCCCGACCAGATCTTCTTCCGTCCTTACGGCAGACAGTATGGTAGGGTGCTGAAATGCTTCACGCATTTCTTCGTGCAGAACGAAGAGAGCCGGCAGTTGCTTGCCAAGATAGGCATTACTAATGTGGAGATAACGGGCGATACGCGTTTCGACCGGGTGCTGCAGATTGCCGCCGAAGCTAGCGAACTTCCTGTGGTCAATGCTTTCAAACAGGGCCGAAAGGTTTTTGTTGCGGGAAGCAGTTGGCAACCTGACGAAGACATATTCATCAGGTTCTTCAATGAGCACCCCGAGTGGAAACTCATCATAGCCCCCCATGTTATAGGCGAAGACCATTTGGAACAGATTCTGTCGAAGTTTGACAGGCATGCCGTGCGCTATACCCAAGCCACGCTGGCCGATGCCGAATTGGCCGATTGTATGATTATAGACTGCTACGGACTGCTTTCCAGCATCTACCGTTATGGCGAGGTGGCCTATGTGGGAGGCGGATTCGGAGTAGGCATTCACAACGTCCTTGAGGCGGCAGTGTGGTGTATGCCGGTCATCTTCGGTCCCAACAACAAGCGCTTCCAAGAGGCGCAGGAACTGTTGGCAGCCGAGGGCGGTTTTGAAATCAATGGCTTTGACCAGTTCTCCCAGTTGATGAATCGGTTCATGACCGATGATGCTTTCCTCCAGAAGAGTGGTGAAGCGGCCGGCAACTATGTGAAAGGGCGTTCAGGTGCCGCCGACAGAATCTTGTCGGAAGTGGGATTATAAACAAAACGGAAATACGATTGAATATGGCGAAACGTGCTCCTTTCTTTACTGAGAGGGGCACGTTTCGCCTTTTTTCTTATAGTCCAGGAATACTGCTCGATGATAGTGATTGCCTTTAAACACAACTTTAAAAGGCTTAATCCGAAAGCTTGAAGTAGCGTCAAGGCATCTATGTTTGAGGAACAAAACAGACTTGGCTATGCAGAAACAGGCCACTTCTAAGCAATATCCACGCAGTGCAAAAGTGCTAATGGCAGAGTTGTGATGTGCTAATGGCAGAGTTACGGTGTGTTAGTGGCAGAGCTGCGATGTGCTAATGGCAGAGTTATTGTTCCTTGTCATATTCCTCGTTTTCTCCATTAGCCAAATCTTTGTTGACCATGGCAGCTACACAAGAGTCCGACCACACGTTTTCGGCAGTTTCCAGCATGTCGATGATGGTGTAGACAGGAAGGATGATTCCCATAATACCCACTGGAGCGTGGATGCCCGACATGAGAGAAAGGGTGAGAAAGAAACACCCCATCGGAACGCCGGCGTTGCCCACAGCCGAAAGAACGGAGATGACCAGCCACAACAACAAGGTAGGCCATGTAAGTTCATAACCGCCGTTTTGCATCACGTAGAGGGAGGTGGCGAGGATAAAGGCGGCACACCCGTTCATGTTGATGGTGGTGCAGATGGGCAGCACGAAGCGCGCTATGTGGGGCTTTACGCCTAATCGTGTTTCTGCCGTTTGCATGGTTACGGGCAATGTGGCTGCCGAACTTTTCGTGAAAAGCGCCATGAGCACGGCAGGCATCATGCGTCCCAACACCTTGTAGGGGTTCAGTCCGCGTGAGAGCAGAAACAAGGGCAGCACGATGAAGAACTGGATGACACCTCCTCCGACTACCACCGCCACGTATTTACCCAGCGACGCCACGGCGATTCCCGCATTGAGTTGCGACGACAGTTGTGCGGCAAATGCCAAGATACCCAGTGGCAAAATGCGTATGAGGGCGCGTATGAGGGCAAACAGAATATCCTGCAGACCATACAGCCCCTTGACTATGGTTCTGACGTTCTCGTTCTCAGGCAGTCTGGCCAGTGCCAGTCCCACTGCCGCGGCAAGCAGAAGAATAGAGAGCACGTTCCCCTCCAGGAAAGGCTTCACGATGTTGTTGGGGATGACACTCAGTATGTGGTCGTAATAGGACGAGTGGGCAATGTCCGAGGGAACACCTTCGGCGGCTCGCCCTACCAGTGTCTGGGGCAGTAAGTCGGGCTGGACAATGCAGTATAGGGCCAATGCCACGGCGGCAGCCACCGTAGTGGTGAGAAGTGTGTAGGCCAGGGCATGACGGAAGATGCGACCCGTGTCTTGCCTTCCGCCAAGCGAAGAAAGGGTGGTCACTATGGCGAGTGCAATGGTGGGCACGGCCAACAGCTGGAAGAGTCGCGTGTAGATTGTAGCCACGAAGTTCATCGTGTCGTTGATGAAGCCACAGCCTGTCAGGCCGATTGCCGCACCGATGGCAAGTGCGCCACACCAAATAATGATTTGTTGGGTTTGTTTCGAAATGTTGTTCATGCGTATACTATTCTGTTGTTCATCACACACTGAATGATGCCACATCCGTCATGGGGCGGATGTGGCATGCGGGAATGTGCTTTTGTTGTTACTTGTTGTTCTTGCGGTAGTCGAGTGCGGGTTTGCGGTCGCCAAGGAGAGATTCGTAGACAAACCCTTCACCTCTGGCTCGGTCAAACTCCTCACGTGCCTGCTGGAGCAGTTTGGGATTGTTGAACAGGTCTATGGCCGTCAGGCTGAAAGCCTTGGCTGCATTGATGAGGCCCTTGGTTCCGATGGTTGTTCCGTCCACAGCCACGTTTTGCCAACTGTGTCCCGGTGCACCCGGCACGAACGTGGCGGTGCCGATGCTCACCGTGGGCACGTTCCAACTCACGTCGCCCACGTCTGACGAACCGCCGGAGCCTTCCTTGGGCGCAGGCGCCAAAGGCTGCACTTGGGCTGCCCTGGCAAGAATGGTATCGCCCAGACCGAGGGTTTTCACTATGCCTTCTGCAAGCTTTCGCTCGCGCTCATCATAGTTTACACCACCCACCAGTTCAAGGTTTTTCTGTATGACGGATGCCAGCACACGGTTGTGCAGCCGTTCGTAAGTGCCGGCCACAATTTCCTTTACCACCCGCGTCTGGGTGCCTTTGGCAGCACCTACGGCAGCCGAGTCAATCCATTCCGTCAGTCCGTGGAGCACGTCGCGGTGAGGACTACGTATATAATAGGACACGCGCGCGTATTCCGGCACCACGTTGGGCGCGAATCCTCCGTCGGCAATGACGTAGTGTATGCGGCTTGAAGGGAGCACGTGCTCGCGGAGCATGTTCACCATATAATCCAGTGCCTCCACCGCATCGAGTGCCGAACGGCCCTTCCAGGGGGTGCCGGCAGCGTGGGCAGCCTTGCCGTAGAACTTGTAGTCAATCATCTGCATGGCGGTGCCGGGATTGGTGGAAACGCCGTTTTGTGATGAGGGATGCCAGTCGAGCACTGCGTCCACGCCTTTGAAATATCCGTCGCGCACGATATACACTTTGCCGGCTCCGCCTTCCTCGGCAGGAGTACCGTATATTTTGATGGTTCCTTGTCTGTGGTTGGCGGCGAGCCACTTGCTCAGTGCCACGGCAGCCGAGGTGGAGCCGACACCGAGCAGGTTGTGGCCGCATCCCTGTCCGGGTTCGCCCTCACGGCGCGGCTTGCGGTAGGCGACCGTGTCTTGCGAGAGTCCGGGCAGGGCGTCAAACTCTGCCAGAAAACCGATGGTGGGCGAGCCGCTGCCGTAGGTAGCCACGAAGGCTGTTGGCATACCGGCAATCCCTGCTTCTACCTTGAAGCCGTTTTCGCACAGATGGTCTTGGAGTAGTTTTGAACTGTTGTACTCCAGGAAACCGAGTTCAGGGTTGGCCCAAATGGTTTTCTGTAACTTGTCGTAGGTGTTGAAGTTGTCGTTGAGATACTTCACGGCTACATTCTTGTTGTCTATTTTGCCTTTGGCTATGGATGGGGCTGCGCCTATCAAGGCAAGAACCACCAGGGTGATAATCTTTTTCATGTTCTATCGTTCTTTTAGTATTTGTCGTTTTGTACCAGGTCCTTGTCGGCTTGCACATCATTGTAGGGTATGGGGAACAGCGTTTGGTAGTCCTCAATGCCAAGCACTGCCGTGGCTCGGTGTGTGCGGACAAGGTCGAACCAGCGGTGAGGCTCCAGGGCAAATTCCACCCGGTTCTCGTCTTCAATGGCCTGAATCAGCTCGGCTTGTGTCAGTGGCGCGTCATAGGCAGCCACGTGTGAGCGTTCTCTGATTTTGTTCAGGTCGTCTTGGGCTCCGTCCAGGTCGGGTTGTGCCTTCTTGGCCCTCGCTTCCGCCCTGATGAGATACATCTCCGCCAACCGGAACAGTATCACGTTGTCGTCGTTTGTAGACCGGTTGAAGAGGGTGCCCACGTAGTAGTCGGGCACTTGAGCGGTGGAGTAGTCTGCAAAGTAAGCCTTCCTGTCACCGCCGATGGAGGGGCCTTTGAGCAGACTTACAATCTCCTTGTTGGGTCCCCACTCGTGCCTGCCCCCATCGTTGGGCGATCGCCAATAAGTGCTTTGGTCGTTGGTGAAGGTGGTGGAGTAAGACAGTTCCCAGATGCTTTCCACCGTCTGCTTGCTGTCTATCAGGTCGGAAATGCTGCCGAGGTCGTAGAAATTGTTGCCGATAACTTGTGAAGCATAGGTCTCGGCCTTGTCCCAATCTTCCAGATAGAGGTAGATGCGAGCCAGGAGAGCATCGGCCACCGATTGGTTGGCATGGGTGCGGTCGGTGGCTTCCGGAAGGTTTTCGTGCACTGCCAGCAGGTCTTCAGCCACATTCCTATACACGTCCTTGGCAGCTGTCTGTTTCACTCCGTCGAATTGCGTGGGCGACTGCGTGGCCTGCTTCACCACGGGAATGTTGCCCCAAGTACGTGCCAAGTCGAAGAAGGCGAGCGCTCTAATCACGGTGGCTTGCGCTATGATGTTGGCTTTCTTTTCGTCAGTCACGTTGGTCAGTGCCTGTGTCTTGTCGATAACCTGGTTGGCTTGGTTCACGGTGGCGTAGATGCCATACCAGGCATAGGAGAGCAGTTGGTTTTCGGCGCTATACTGATGTGTGTCGAAGTCATAGTAGTAATTGAGCGATCCCGTCCAGTCTATGTTGTCACCTGCCAGGTTTATGCCTGCATAGAAGTATTTTCCGCCGTAATAGGCTGAGGCTCCCAGTTGGTGATAGGCTCCGTTGAGTGCCGATTCTGCCGAACTGACATCGCTGATGACTTGCTGGTCGGACACGTAGTTGGCGGGTTCCTGCTCGAGGAAGTTGTCGCATGAAGAGAACAGAGCCGCCACACTCCATGTCGCAATGATGATATGTCTATGGTTCATTGTCGTTGCTTTTAGTTTTTTATAATGTGACATTCACTCCGAACACGATTTGCCGTGGCTGGGGAGGTATGGCAAAGTCGAGTCCCTGCACGGTGCCGTGTGTGTAGTCGGCAGCCGTGTTGCCCTCAGGATCGGCGCCGGAATAACCGGTGATGGTGAAGAGGTTGGTCATGTTGACATACACCCGTAACTTCTTTATGCCCGCCTTGGCGGTGAGCGCCTTGGGGAGTGTGTAGCCCAGCGACACGTTGCGCAGCCGCAGAAACGATCCGTCTTCCAGAAAGCGCGAACTGGCAAATCCGTTGTTGTAGCTGCCGTCAGCATTGGGAAGGGTTGAGGCACGAGGAATGTCTGTCTGGTCGCCCGGCTTTTGCCAACGTCGCATCTGGCTCTTGAGCAGTCCCCAATTGGTGCCGCGCATGCCTCCGTGTTCCTGGAAGAAGCGGTTCATGTTGAACACGTCGTTGCCTACAGAGAAGTAGAAGAACACGCCGAGGTCAAAGTTCTTGTAGCGCAGAGTGTTGCGGAGGCCGCCTGTGAAATCAGGCCAGGCATCGCCCACTATCTGGCGGTCTGCCACGGTAATCTTCCCGCTCTTGTCTACGTCATCATATACAGCATTTCCAGTCTCGGGGTCTACATAAAGTTGCTTGTAGAGCCAGAACGAGTATATGGGCTTGCCCTGTTCAAGTCTCACCCAATCGCGGTCGTATTGTGAGAACGAAACAGGCAATTTCTCGACTCTGTTCTCGTTGTGCGAAATGTTGAACGAGGTGGACCATTCCAAATCTTTGGCGCGTATGTTCTGCGAAGAAATCTGGAACTCCAAGCCCTTGTTGCTCATGGCGCCCACATTACTATAGGTGGAAGAGAATCCTGTTTTGCCGGGAATGGGAGTGGACAGCAGCAGGTCGTAGGTGTACTTGTTATAGTAGTCGAGTTCGAAAGTCACTCTTCCGTCCCACAGAGAGCCCTCGAGACCGAGGTTCCACTGCCGGGTGGTTTCCCATTTCAGGTCGGGATTGGCCAACTGGGAATGGATCAGACCTGATTTGCCGTCGTAGGTGCCTGCGCCCGACCATAAGCCAATGCTTGCAAAGTCGTCAATGTTCTGGTTGCCGGTCCATCCTATGCTGGTCTTTAGTTTCAGGGCGTCAATGAATTTCACGTTCTTCAGGAATCTCTCTTCCGACAGTGTCCAGGCCAAACCCAATGAGGGAAAGAATCCCCAACGGTGGTTGCTGCCAAACCGGGAGGACGCGTCAGCTCTCAGATTCCCGTCGAATGAATATCGGTTCAACAGGCTGTAGTTGATGCCTCCGAACCATGACACCAATGCTGACGAGGAAGAGGCCGACGAACCCGTGGTGACTGCTGCCGAAGCAAACTCCTTGAAGTCGTTTCCCGGAAATCCGGAACCGGTAATGGTCTGCGTGTGCAGTCCAGTGTATTGCACGGAGTTGCCGATGAATGCAGCCAGAGAATGTACTGTCCCGAAGTCACGGTTGAAGTTGAGCAACTGTTCTGCGGTGAGCGTGTAGTTTTGGGCATTTGCCTCTGTAGCGCTGCCATTGGGCTGGCCTTCTGCCAGATTCGTGTTGTAGTATCGCTTTTCCCGATAGTTGTTGTAGTCCACACTGTATGACGATTTGAACCGCAATCCCTTCAAAATCTTCCAGGTAAGGTTCACATTGTCTACCGTTCGCAGCCCGTAGGTGTGGTGGTCACTGTTCTCTATGATAGCATAAATGTTGTCGAAGATGCCGTAGCGGGCATACGATCCGTCCTCGTTGAACGGGTTGAGCAGGGTGGAGTGGTGGACAGAAGCTTGCAGTATGCCTTTCGGACTGTTGGCTATTTGACTCAGCGACCGGCGTGTCCATGAGAGGGATGAACTGGTTGAGAGGGTCACTTTCTTGTTGATGTCATGGTCTAAGTTGACGCGGAAACTGGCTCGCTTGAAGTCCTGCGTTTTCACAATGGCTTCTTGACTTGTGAATTCTCCGCCCACATAGAATTTGGTGTGGCCGTTGCCGCCTGTCACAGACAGCGAGTAGTTTTGTATGGCAGCCGTGCGGAAGGCGACGCTCTGCCTGTCGTAGGTGTGCTGTTCCTCGGGCAGACCAAGTCCGCCGCTTGACTTTGAACGGTAAGGAACAAGTGCCGGATCCTTTCCGTCGTTAATCCAAGCCTCGTTTAGAATCTGTGCGGTTTCCGGACCGGAGGCAAGATCCCATAGCTTGGCTGCCTTGGCAAATCCGTATTCCACTCCCAACTGCACACGCGTCTTTTGGTCTGACGATCCACGGCGTGTGGTGACCAGGATGACACCATTGGCACCGCGAGCTCCATAGATGGCGGTGGCGTTGGCATCCTTGAGCACTTCTATCTTCTCAATGTCGTTCGGGTTGATGTCCGACAAGGGGTTGACGGTCTGTCCGCCGTTCTTGATGCTCTGCAGAGGTTGCCCGTTGAAGGGCACTCCGTCAATGATATAGAGTGGGTCGTTGCCGGCATTGATGCTGGTTGTGCCACGAAGTCTGATGAAAACATTGCTTCCCGGTGTGCCCGAAGAACTGTTGATAATCAATCCGGGAGCTTGTCCCTGTATCTGTTCGTTGAAACTGGATGCTGACGTGGCCTTCACGTCGTTGGCCTTAATGGTGGCTATGGCACCAGTCAGGTTCTGTCTTTTTACTGCGGTATAGCCCAGAACAACAATCTCGTTGAGGAATTTTGAGTTTTCCCGCAGGGTGATGTTCACCGGTTCCTCGGGGTCATACACATCCACGTCGATAGGCCGATAGCCTATATATTCTACTTTAAGTTTGAGGGGAGTGCCTCGCTTGGTGCTAAGGCTGAAATTACCGTCAATGTCGGTCACCACTCCTTCAGCCTTTTCGTCTTTCACTATGATGGAAGCCCCGATGAGTGGCTCGTGGGTTCGGGCGTCTACGATGCGTCCGGAAATCTCTGTTTGCGCCAGGGTAACTTCGGGCAGTATGGCAATGGCAATCCCTAAAACAATCTTTCCAACTGTTTTCATATTACGTTCTCCTTGAAATGTAAGTGTGTGAAATCTGCTGTTGCCTTTACTTTTGGGCGGTAAGTTCTCCGGTAAGCTCTTTGGCTTGCTGTGCCACGAGCTTGTCGTTCAAGCGCAACAGTCCATACTGGTGGTTGAACTTCCCGCTTTCCTTGAGTACCCAGGCCGCAAATTTGGCGGATACGATGTCGGTCTCCGAGAAGGAAAGTCCGATAGTTTCCACGGGAACAGCTTCGATTTCGGACGATTCAAGTGTGCTGATAAGATCGTCGAGCGTGGATGCCGGCAAGAAGGCCGACTGCTTGTTCTTGTCTACATCGAGATTGAGCACTTGTAATCCGGCTTTCAGCTGGCGCGTTTTCAGGTCGTAGACATTGCCGATGGCGTTGAGGCTGATGCCCTTTTTGTCGTTTAGCAGGGCAGTGTTGAGAAATTGGTCGTCGCCCACAATGCGCTTGCCGCGAAACTTGGAAGCTTCCTTGCCAAAGTGGGCAGCAAAGACTTGGGCAACCGATTGTGTGTTTGTGCCTGTGTAGACTACAACCTGGCTTTTCTTTTTGTCGGCCTTGCCGTTTTCCTCCTCTTCGTTCTCGAAGAAGAGACTCTTGAGCCTTTTGGCGTTAAGTTTCTGGTTGGAAAGAATTTGGGCAGCCTCTGAATCTTGTGCCGTGACGGGAAGAATGGCATAAGAACCGAAATACACGGTCCTTGGCAATGAGTCGGACGATGTGGCTGCATGGTCGGAAAGCTTGATGCTGAGTGCGCTCCTTTTCTTATCTGCTGCCGTCTTTGCAATGGCAAAGTCGGTTTGTGGCTCAATCTTTTTGTATTCCGTAATCCATTTTTCTATAAGCGGGCGCACAAAACGTGGGGCGTTGATGTAATGTATGGACGAACTTTGTGGGGTTGGGGTATTGCCGCCAATGCTATTGGAGGCTGATACTGTGGATACTAATAGGGTGAATGCAATAGCTATGAATGTAATTCTTTTCATTGTGAATAATCTTAAAACGGTTTGACAACAAAACATATAATCTCCGGGTAATCTCATTGCGCATGCTTTTGCGACAACACATTCGCATACAATAACAATACATTCGTTTCATAACTTTTTGTTTTTTAAGTGTGAATAAATCTCTTTTCTATACTTTCTGTTTGTTTTGTAAATTAGCCTAAGGAGTGCTGTGGCCTCGTTCGGCTTTGTTTACGGTTGCAAAATTACGCCAAGTTTGTCTGCTGTACAATCCCACATATAAGGTAATTTGTTACCCATAAGTGTGGTATGATATATACCATACTTGTGGGATGTGTGTGCTTTAAGTGTCTGGAAACCATCTGTATATAACTTTGTAAAACCTTTGTCGGCTTGATTCGGAAATAGGCGGGGAATACAAACATCTGTGCACGATTATTGCTTACTTCGTGGATTTTCAGTAACTTTGCCATGTAAATCAAGAAAGGAAAAGCAAAATGGAAAATGAAGTATTGAAGGCTATACGCCAACGTAGAAGCTACCGCAAATACAAGCCGGAGCAAATCACGGACGAAGAGTTGCAGACTGTTCTCGATGCTGGTACATGGGCACCCACAGGAATGGGCAAACAGGATCCCTACATCGTGGCCGTTCAGAATCCGGAACTTTGCGACGAGCTAAGAAGGATGAATGCAGAGGTGATGGGGACAACGTCTGATCCGTTTTATGGGGCGCCGACCATTGTCCTGGTCTTCGGGTCTGCCGACTGGTCTAACCAGGTGAAAGACGGTAGTCTGGTGCTCGGCACCATGATGCTTGCCGCCCATAGCATCGGGCTTGCCTCTTGCTGGATAAACCGTGAAGACGCCATGTTTGCAACTGAGCGTGGCAAACAGCTCATGCTGCAGTTCGGCCTTCCGGAAGGACTTGTGGGCATAGGCGCTTTGGCGTTGGGCTACGGATTGCCCGAGGGCACCCATGCGCCGAAGGATAGAAAGGCTGATTATTATAAGGTGGTGAAGTAAGTTTCGCCACCTTTTCCTTTGTCTTTCACTCAAATCATAGTACCTTTGCAGAAACAAAGAAATCAACAACTTAATATATGGGAAAGATTATATTGACCGGTGACCGTCCTACCGGCAAACTTCACCTTGGACACTACATCGGCTCTTTGCGCCGTCGTGTCCAGTTGCAGAATGAGGGCGACTATGACCGCATGTTTGTCTTTATGGCCGATGTGCAGGCTTTGACCGACAATGCCGACAATCCTGAAAAAATCAGACAGAATATTGTAGAGGTGGCACTTGACTATCTCGCAGCAGGACTTGATCCGGAGAAGTGTACTCTCTTCATCCAAAGCCAGATTCCCGAATTGGCTGAACTGACCACATATCTGATGAATCTCATCACGGTGTCGCGTGTTCAGCGCAACCCGACGGTGAAGACGGAAATCAAGATGCGTAACTTTGAGGCTAATATTCCTTTGGGCTTTTTCTGCTATCCGGTGAGCCAGGCTGCCGACATCACCTTGTTTAAGGCAACCACAGTGCCCGCAGGCGAAGACCAGGAACCTATGTTGGAAGTGACTCGCGAGTTGGTCCGCCGTTTCAACCAGACTTATGGCGAAGTGCTTGTGGAGCCTGAGATTCTTCTTCCCGAAAACGCAACAGCCCGCCGTCTGCCGGGTACAGATGGTAAAGAGAAGATGAGCAAGAGTTTGGGCAATTGCATTTATTTGAGCGACTCCGACAAAGAGGTTTGGAAGAAGGTGAAGAAAATGTCGAATGGCGAACCCCGCATGAGTATGGATGAGCCCGGACACCTTGAGGGAAATGCGGTGTTTACCTATCTTGAGGCCTTCAGCACAGACGACGATTTTGCCAACTTCTGGCCGGAATACAAAAATCTGACTGAACTCAAGGAGCATTATGTCCGTGGCGGCATTGGTGATGGTAACTGTAAAAAGTTCCTCAACACAATCATCAACAATATGCTTGAGCCTATGCGTCAACGACGCCATGAGTTTGAACAGGACATACCGGAAATATACAACATCTTGCGTAAGGGTACGGAAAAGGCTCGTGAGGTGGCTGCTCAAACCATGGACGAGGTTCGTAAGGCCATGCGCATAGACTACTTTAATGATGCTGAACTCATTAGACAACAAGCTGAGAAGTATAAGGACAAATAACAATAGAGTAGAAGAAATAATGGCGGCTCAACGGGTTCCCCCGTTGGGCCGTTTTGTTGTATGGCCTCTCTCTCTTGGGGAGTGACCCTAAATGTCGAATGGTAACAGGATGGTGGAAAATCGCTTCCGACCCGGATATGGTCACGAAACTGCTCGGTTGCAGTGTGTTAATGGCAGACTTGGGCTTTGTCCCACAACTTGGGCATTCATTGCCACGGCCGTGGGCAACGAGTGCCCAAACGGCCGGACAGATTTTGGGCACTCTCCTTTAACTTGGGGGTTATCGTTTAATTCTAAGAATTCAATATCTATAGACGAGGGTATGCCTTCC
>CAJKDU010000031.1 GCA_905198745.1 uncultured Prevotella sp.
AGTGGTAGAGTTACGAGAGCTAAGTATACGACTTACGAAACGTAAGTGGCAGAGTAATGAGTTGCTCATCGCCGTGGGCACTCGTTGCCCAAACAGCGGAACAGGCGTTGGGCATTACGGACGACATGAGGTTTCTATTCAGGCGGATTGCAATGGCAGCGGGACCCCACGATGTACTTGTAACTGAAGTGAGGGATGAGTGAGGGATAAGTGAGGGATTCGTGATAGATACTTTCACGTTAGAAGAACGTATTCTACTCATTTCCAATAGAAATATGTATAGAAATAATCAAAGAGTGATAGATGATAGATATTTTGGAAAAAATGAATTCATGTATGCGTGCTATATGGTATGGATCATCCAAGAAAAGGACTAACGCACCTACAACTTCTACGGAACAGGACATACAAAATATGGAAAAGGGAATGTGAATAAACTACACATTCCCTTCTTCAATACCAAAAAATGAATTACTTTACAGGCGTTATAGTGAATTCGAAGCATTTCTCTCCGAAATGTACCCGATAAGGAGGCAATGGCCAAGCTCCCCACGAGTTGGTGCCGGCTATACCGCTATGCTCACCATCGAGGAAAAGATTGGTGAAGCGTGACTTGCGTAAGTTGAAACTATGACGTTGCTCTTTCGCATCACCGTCATCCAACTCCTCCGTATCAAAATGCAACGCACTGGCATAGAAGGGCTGAGGGCTTTCTACCTTGATGCCCCATCCGTCGGAAGAGGTCTGTTTCCACCAACGCATATCGCTCTTGGTTCCGCTTTCTTGTGGGCGAATATAGGGGAAATACTGGTTGTCGGCATCGGAAGAATAAATGCCTATGCGCATGCAATCCTTGCGGTCGCTATAGTTCTCGACAGGGCCTCTGCCATAGTATGTACTGCGGTCCAAGCTATAGGGTAGCTGAAGGACTACGCCGAAACGATACATGTCGCTCACTTGGACAACACTGTCAGCAGGTTCCATATTTTCCACGACAGACAGTTTGCCGGAAGTGCCATCGAGAAGATAGTGGAGACTCAAATGAGCCTTGACTGACGGGAGAGAATAGTGGCAGGCGATCCACACCTCGCCTTCTTTCTTCAGGTTCTTCACATCAATAGCGGTGAGCTGCATCTCAGGTCTTTTCCAGTTCTTAAACTTCTTCTGAAGCTGCGCACCCATATCATTGTCTGTGGCAGCCCGCCAGAAGTTGGGTTTCAGTGTGCCCCCCTCTCCGAGCACAGACCTACCACCGACCACATACTCCCGCAGCAATCCTGTATGCTTGTCTACGCTCAACACCACGGAAGAAGCCGTTACCGTGACGGCATCGCCATTCTTCGGATTGTCTATCTTCATCTTCACGCGCTGCCTTGAGCCACCATCAGCGGCTGGTGCTTGCTTCTCCGCCACGGGCAACTGGGCATATGCCACAACCTGACCGGCCTCCATAAGGGGTTCGGCTCGTTTCAAGCGGAAATCCACATTGAGCAAGACCTCATGTCCGTCAATCTGGGAAAGGTCGTAAGGAAGGGTGAATGTCCTGGTCTGCTGAGGAAGCACATTGATGTCGGCAAGCGTGCCGTGCTGCTTTTCCTCTCCATCGACAAGCAAGCTCCAAGCCAAGCAGTAGTTGCTCAAATCGCGGAAGAAGTACTCGTTGTGTACGCTCACCACTCCCCTTTTCGCGTCTTTCATCTCTGCCCAAATGTTCTGATACTGATAAGCCAGCTCGTAGGCATGAGGATTGAGCTGACGGTCTGGTCCGACAATGCCGTTGCAGTTAAAGTTGTTGTCACTTGGATCATAATTGTTATAGTCGCCGCCATAGGTATACTCTATCTGACGCAACTGCTCATTGCTCATCTTGTCGGCCTGCAAGCTCATCGGCTTGACGGGATGACGGTGTAGAGCCTGGTCGACGAAATCCCAGTCGAAGCCACCCTGGAAAATAGGATATTTGCGCACGAGTTGCCAATACTCCTTCAGGTTGCCGCCCGAATTACCCATGGTATGGTTGTATTCACACTGAATGAGAGGCATCGGACTGGCAGGATTCTTGCAATAAGCCTCACACCGGTCAACAGGGTAATACATGGGGCAGAAGATGTCGGTACCCTCTCCGAGTTTAGCCTGTTCATACTGTACCGGCCGACTTGTGTCCTGACTCTTGATCCAGCGATAGGCTTGAAGGAAATTGTCACCCATTACCGTCTCGTTGCCCATACTCCAGGTAATGATGGCAGGATGGTTGAAATACATCGACACATTGTGCTGGTTGCGTTCCAATATCTGCTTGGCAAACATCGGCTTCTTGGCAGCAGCATCGTTTCCGTAGCCAAATCCGTGACTTTCCTGGTTAGCCTCAGCCACAAGATAGAGTCCGTATTTGTCGCAGAGTTCATACCAGCGGGGATCGTCGGGATAGTGACACGTGCGAACCGCATTGATGTTGAGCCGCTTCATAAGCTTGATGTCCTGAATCATACGTTCAAGACTGACCACATATCCGCCGTCTGGATCCATCTCATGCCTGTCTGCACCTTTTATATATATAGGTTGACCATTGACGAGCAACTGCTTGTTTTTGATTTCCACCTTGCGGAACCCTACCTTTACAGGAACTTCCTCAAGCACCTTGTCAAACATCTTCACGCGTGTAACAAGCGTGTAGAGATAAGGAGTCTCGGCTGTCCACTTGTGGGGATTGTCCACCAGGAAAGTTATCTCTCCCCCAGCATTTGCACGAGGCTCGGTCTCCACCCGTTGCCCGTCGGCATCATAGAGCGCATATTCCATCTCCACATTGTCCCGAAACTTCTTGGTCTTGCTGACCGAGAAAGACGGGCGGACACGGAGGATTCCGTCACGATATTGGGCATCAAGATCACCTACCACCCGGATGTCGTCAAGATGCGCATCTTTGGAACGCGCATAGAGAAAGTTCTCACGAGCCACACCGCTGAGTCGCCAGAAGTCCTGGTCTTCACACCACGAGCCGTCGCACCAGCGGAACGTTTGGAAAGCTATAAGGTTCTTTCCTTTTTTCAAATAAGGCGTAATGTCGAACTCGGCAGCCACCTTACTATCTTCAGCATAGCCCACGAACCTGCCGTTGACATAAAGATAGATGCACGACGTGACACTGCCGAAGTGGGCAATGACTTGCTTTCCGTTCCAGTCGGCAGGAATATCCACAACACGACGATAGGACCCCACATGGTTGTCCTTGACGGGCACTGCGGGCGGTTGTTCCTTGAAATGTCCGCGCCATGCAAATCCGTCGTTCACATACTCGGGCACTCCATAGCCGTTGAGTTCCCAGTTGCCCGGCACGGGCATGTTTTTCCAGGAAGAGTCGTCAAGGTCTTCACGGAAAAAATCCGTAGGCCGCTGGTCGGCGTTTTCCACCCAATGAAACTTCCACATTCCATCAAGCGACATATAATTGCGGCTTGATGACCTGTCGAAAACACTCGAAGTTGTCCCGTTCACCTCGCCGGCACGAAATCCGAAGAAATCGGTATGCGGGGCAAGCCGGTTAATGCTGTTCATCTGCAAGTCGTGCCACTCCGTATAAGAAGGTTGCACCGCTTGCGCTTTTGCCAGGGACTTGGCAGACATGGTAACTGCCAGGCCCATCATAGTGCATGTAAGGAATATTTTTGGATGCATCATGTTAGTTGTTCTGTAATTGATTGATTATTTGTCTGCAAATTTATACAAATTTACAGACAACGCAAAGTTCACGCAACACTTTTCACAATGAGATACCTAAATATAATGGTAATCGTCATTCGGGCAAATCATCCGATTTAGGTATTGTGCATGTCGGGAATCCGCATTAACTTTGCAACTGCAAATAAACAAAGAACAAACCATATAAATCAATAAGAAAGAATATGAAAAAGACTGTTATCATCTTCGGCACAAGCACCGGAACCTGCGAGGATCTGGCTGGAAGAATTGGCGCCAAACTGGGCGTGGACAACATCATCAACGTGACTGACCTCAACGACAGCGTCATTGCCGACAACGACAACCTCATTCTCGGCACATCCACATGGGGCGCCGGCGAACTGCAGGACGACTGGTATGACGGTATCAAAGTGATTCAGGGTGCCAACCTGAGCGGAAAGACTGTTGCCCTCTTCGGTTGCGGTGACTCGGAGTCTTATCCCGACACATTCGTGGGAGGAATGGCCGAACTCTACAATGCTGCCAAGAATGCCGGCGCAAACATCATCGGTGCCGTGTCGACAGACGGCTATACCTTCGACGAGTCTGAAGCCGTGGTTGACGGGAAATTCGTGGGGCTGGCCCTTGACGAGGTGAACGAAGACGACAAAACAGACGAGCGCATCAACGCTTGGGTGGAAGAAATCAAACAAAATCTGTAGCACACTTATAAACAACCTATAAAAGAAGAAAGGCTTTCGAACATGCAACAACCAACAGCATTACCGGTAGACATGAAGGTTCTGATGAACCACATATATGAATACAAAAAGGGCGTGCGCCGCATGGTCCTCTTCACCTTCAACAAGAAATATGAGGACTTTGCCACTCGCAGGTTGGAGAGTCAGAACATCAAATACATCATCCAACCCGTAGGCAACGACCGCCTGAACATGTATTTCGGCAGAGAGGAATGTCTGAACGCCATCCGCATGATGGTGACAAGACCACTCAACCAGTTGACACCCGAAGAAGACTTCATTCTTGGAGCCATGCTCGGCTATGACATCTGTGCCCAATGTGAACGGTACTGCGAACGGAAAAACAAATGCATGAAAGCCAGTTGACAACACAAACATCAAGTTGCATTGCAAAAAACGTGGAGGAAGAGATCTCTTTTTAAGGGATTCTTCCTCCACTATTTTTTATTTCTTCCATTAAACGGATAAAGCATCTGAGAAATTAAGCAGGTGTTCTAAATCTATTATTCGAACACCTGCTCTGATAAATGTGTATCGATTCCGTGAGGTACATGATTATTCGGTTGGCGTCACAAGGCTGCGCCAACCCATAAACAGTTTTGCCACCTCGCCGTCGTGATGGTCGAAGAAGAGACTGTGCTTCGTGTCGAGCGATGCTATTGCCTGCATGTCATCGGCATCAAGCTCAAAGTCGAAGAGATTCAGGTTCTCCGCCATGCGCTCCTTGTGCGTGCTCTTAGGGATGATGATGACACCGCTCTGCAACAGCCAGCGCAAGGCCACCTGTGCCACAGTCTTGCCGTGCTTCTCGCCAATCTGAGCGAGCACGGGGTTGGTGAACAGTCCATTACGCCCCTCAGCCAACGGCGCCCACGCCATGATACGCGTGCCAAATTCGTCCATGTACTTGCGAGCCTCGCGCTGCTGGTTGAACACATGGGTCTCTACCTGGTTTACCATAGGAGCAATCTCCACGTTGGAGGCAAGGTCTATCAAGTGGTCTGGATAGAAGTTGCTCACACCGATGGCCCTCAGCTTGCCAGCCTTGTAAGCCCGCTCCAGGTCGCGGTAGGCGCCATAGCGGTCGCAGAACGGCTGGTGGAGGAGCATGAGGTCTATGTGGTCGGTCTGAAGCTTGCGCAGACTCTCGTCTATGCTCTTCATTGTCTTGCCATCGCCGTAATTGGAAATCCACACTTTTGAGACGAGGAACAGTTCGTCGCGGCTCACTCCGCTCTTTTTCCATGCCTTGCCCACGGCCTCCTCGTTGTGGTAAGCCTGCGCGGTGTCTATCATACGGTAGCCCACGCTGATGGCATCCATCACGCAGCGTTCGCACTCATCAGGAGTTACTTGGTAAACGCCATATCCCATCTGCGGCATCTCAACGCCGTTGCTCAATGTAATCTTATTCATAATCTTGAGTTTTATATTTTGGGGGACAAAGATAGTAATTTTGAGCAAAACAATCCTTATTCAAATTACTGATTGTTTTACCTTTTTCTCTGTTACGACGTTCTTTGGCGATTTTCTTTGTTTAGTTTATCTTTGTCACTTTGTTTTGGTTATTGGCAAACAAAAATAAATAAAATTATAAATGTATCCAAATTTCCTTGCTGTTTTTTTATAAATGTAACCATTGCATCACGCATGCCACATGCTCATTATGTACGACAAAAGGCAGAACCGTGCCGGTCCTGCCTTTTGTCGTATAGCGAGATTTGGATAAATGGTCTTACTTGATATTGCCCACCTTGAGCAGATATTCGGCTATCTGCACGGCATTGAGGGCTGCGCCCTTGCGAATCTGGTCGCCGCTAAGCCAGAAGGTGAGGCCGTAGTCGTCGGCCAAGTCCTTGCGCACACGGCCTACATAGACATCGTCCTTGCCAGCCGTGTCGAGCGGCATGGGATAAACGAGGTTGGAAGGATCGTCTTCGAGAGTTACGCCAGGAGCAGCGGCAATGGCTTTCTGGGCCTCCTCGACGCTGATGGGCTTCTCGGTCTCAATCCACACACTCTCGGAGTGGGCACGGAGAGAACTTACTCGCACGCACATGGCCGAACAGCGCACGTCGCTGTGCATGATCTTGCGGGTCTCGTTGAACATCTTCATCTCTTCCTTTGTGTAGCCGTTGTCCGTGAAGACGTCAATCTGAGGTATGACGTTGTAGGCCAGCTGATGGGGGAATTTCTCTACGTGCACGGGCTTGCCTTCCACGATGTCCTTGTATTGCTCCTGCAGTTCTGCCATGGCAGCAGCTCCGGCACCGCTGGCGCTCTGATAGCTGGCGATGTGGATGCGGCGGATGTGGCTGAGCTTTTCGAGCGGATTGAGCACCACGACCATCATGATAGTGGTGCAGTTAGGATTGGCAATGATGCCGCGAGGACGGTTGAGGGCGTCTTCTGCGTTGCACTCCGGCACCACCAATGGCACATCGTCGCACATGCGGAAAGCGCTGGAATTGTCTATCATCACGGCGCCATACTTGGTGATGGTCTCGGCATATTCCTTGGAAGTGCCGCCACCTGCCGATACGAAAGCCACGTCGATGCCCTTGAAGTCATCGTTGTGTTGCAGGAGTTTCACCTCGTATTCCTTGCCCTTGAATGTGTATTTTCGTCCGGCACTGCGCTGTGAGCCGAAAAGCACAAGTTCATCGATGGGGAAATTTCTCTCTGCGAGTACGCGAAGGAACTCCTGTCCTACAGCTCCACTCGCTCCTACAATTGCTACTTTCATATCTTAATCCTTTTAATTAGTTGATTACGGCTGCAAAATTAATACTTTATGTTGAAAGTGCGCAACATTTGTTTTACTTTTTCTTGTTTTCGCGTGCTTTTTGACAGAATTCAAAGGTCCTTGTTAGAAAAACTACGCTATCACGCTGGCTCATTCGCTCTCCTTGAGTTCGCGATAGAGGCCGTCAACAATGCTGTCGGCAAGGCTGATGTTGGGCACGATGATTTCGTCGGACTGAAGGCTGTGGGCGATGGACAGGAAGAGTTCGGCTGCCGGCACTATGACGTCGGCACGGTCTTCCTTCAGTCCGAAGCGTTGCATGCGCTGCTCGATGGTCAGTTGGGAGAGTTGGCTGTAGATGTTGTGCAGTTGCCCCACCTTGAGCACTTTTTCACCGTTTTTCTCCTTACTCAGTTTGAACAGCTTGTTGATGTTGCCGCCCGAACCGATGATGCGCGTGTCGGGAAACTCGCGCACATAGCTCTCCAGCATGGCCTTCATTTGCAGCCGCTCTTCCTCCTTGACATTGCCGCTGAGCATGCGCAGGGTGCCGATGTTGAACGAATGGCTTTCCGCCAGGATTCCGTCGTGGAGGAGCGATATCTCGGTGCTGCCGCCGCCCACGTCGACATAGGCGAAGTTGCCCACCCCACCCTCGGTGTTTTCCACCAGGTTGTTGCACAGCAACTGTGCCTCCTCGGCTCCGGGAATGATTTCGATGCCGATGCCTGTCTCGTCCTTGATGAGCTTCATCACCTTCCTGCCGTTCTCGGCATCGCGCATGGCGGATGTGGCGCAGGCGCGGAAGAGCTTCACGTTGTTGACCAGCATGAACTGCTTGAAGCCTTTCATCATGTGGAGCATGGTTTTCGCCCTCTGTTTGCAAATCTTGCCGAGGGTGAACACGTCGTTGCCCAGACGCAGCGGAACACGGATGAACATCAGTTTGCGGATGCGCTCGAATTCGGATGCTTCGTCATCGAAGCGCTTGACGAGCAGACGGGCGCCGTTGGACCCGATGTCTATGGCGGCTATGTTGATGGCTTTCATTGTTCTGTCTTATTTTCTGATTGATATGCTTTGTAAAGTTCTTCCTGCGAACTGAACGGTGTGCCGCCCTCGGTGACAGGCTGGATGAGGTTGGTGCCCTTGCCGTCGACGAGATGTCCGTTGGTGTTGTCGCGCAGTCCGTATTCCACGGTGCGCAGCAAGTCCTTGCGCATGTCTTCGTCGTAGACGGGTGTCATCACTTCTATGCGGTTCACGAGGTTGCGGGGCATCCAGTCGGCAGAGCCTATATAGTAGCGGGGCTTGCCGCCGTTGCAGAAGATGAGCATGCGGGAGTGTTCCAAGTAGCGGTCAATGATGCCCACGGCCCTCACATGGTCGCTCACGCCTGGTATGCCGGGCACAAGCGAGCAGTTGCCGCGGACGACGATGTCGACCTTCACGCCTGCCTGCGAGGCTGCGTAGATTTTATCGACCATGTCGGTATCGGTGATGTGGTTGATTTTTATCTTCACCCATGCGTCCTTGCCTTCACGGGCATTCTTGATTTCATTGTCGAAGAGGCGCAGCAGGCGGTTCTTCATGGAGTTGGGCGAGGTATTGCTTTTGCCGGTCGTTGAGTTGCTGCTCATCCACCAGACGTATGTGGTGGTCCTCCAGCTGGCGGAACACCTGTTGCGTGGTAGCGGTGTACTCCCGACTGTATTGCTCGTTGAGCTTGTTCACGGTCTTGATGGTCTTCTTCAGGACCTTGCGGGCTGCATCGCCCACATGCTTGCTCTCGGCCAGCCGGGTGAGCGAAGCCACGCGGACACGGGAAAACTCGTCGAGGTTGTTGGAATAGATGCCCAGGAACGACATTTTCTCGAGCACGGACACACTGTCCTTCTGTGCCTCCTGCAGTATGCGGTGGTTGAAATACATCCAACTGATGTCGCGCTCCACATAGGTGGGCTCAGCCGTTTTCTTCTTTGACTTCATAACTTTGCGTTTCGTTTATTGCCTGCAAAGTTACGGCTAAAGCATTGATACAATGCTTACAAGAACAAGACAATCAGATTACAATGTTGTTACGGGGCGCATTTCAGGGCTTTTGCCGTTCACGATACTCTGAGGGCGAACACTGGTGGGCAGCGGTGAACACGCGACGGAACGTGGACACGGAATTGAACCCCGACTGCTCGGCTATGCAGACGAGCGACAGATGGGTGGTGGCGAGCAGGTGTTCGGCATGGCGGACACGATAACGGTTGACGTAATCATAGAAGGTCTGCCCCTTGTCTTGATTGAAATACTGGCTCAGATAAGTGCGGTTGGTGCCTGCCTGGCGAGCCACGTCCGACAGTTTGAGGCGCGGACTGAGATAGAGTTTCTCTTCACGAAACAGTTTTTCGACAGCCGCACCGAGTGACGGATGGTAGCCGGATTCGGGTTCTTCCTCAACTGCGGCAGCCATGGAGACAGAGTCCACGCGCTCCATATCGGCACAACTGATTTCGTCGATGACCGACTCGTGACGGTAGACGAAATAGTCTACCGTCATCCAAAGGACCAAGGTGCCGACGGAATAGAGGTTGTCATAGTCGGCTGCTTTCATGAAACTGCTCAGCGTCCACAGGCCGAGAATGAGGAAGAACGTGAGGAGAATGCTGCGCAGCCAGTTGAGGTTGATATTGTCTTCATAGGAGAAGCGTTGCTTCAGCAGGCGATGGTACTGGGAGATATGGAAGAAGGTGCGGACGAAGACCACGCTGCCGTAAAAGAATCCCCACACGACGAGGGCGTAGAAATAGGCCGAATGCGACGTGACGGCATAGAGCATGGGCAGCAGGACAAAGGGAATTTCATGCGCCACACCCTTGCGCCACGTAAGCCAACCGGGCTTGACAAGCTCCTTGAGGATGAAATTGTAGAACGGTATGACCACCATGTCGACAGCCGTGATGAGCCGCCAGGAATAGGTGTTGACCACGAACGGCGTGTGGGGAGAATACACCGCCAGGTCTTTCAGGCACTCCACGTCGATGATGAGCATAAGCACCGTGATAAGCCGTGAAAGCCGGTCGTCGCCCTTGCGCCAGAACATCCAAGCCATCATGGAATAGAACATCACGCAAAGGCCGTATATGAAATAGGTAGTATTGTTCGTCATGAATATAGCAGATTGTTTATGTGCTGCAAAGTTACGGATTTTATTCCACACGGCAAGTCTCGGCTGCCGAATTTTGCGGATTGCAACAAGGGGGCCTTGGCGTAACCGATGCTTGGAGCGACGCGATGCAGAACGGCATTTCCAATTACGGAAGCGCCGTCTTGCCCCTCCCGGAGAAAAGGGTATTAGTGTGCCGTTAGCCTGTCGTTAGTGTGCCATTAAGGGTGGTATGGAAGGTGTGGAGGAACAAGGAATGGAAAGAGTAACAGAAATGTAACGTCTGCGACATACGGACGCAACAAGAAATGACGAACTTTGCCGCGGAAAACAAAACGACAAGAAGTGTGATGAACAAGAGAAAAACGAAAATCATGCTCTGCCTCATGGCAGGACTTTGCCTGGCCGGACCGGCACAAGCACAGGACAACGACAGAGTGGACCTCACGCCTCACTTGCACGGCACCATCCGCGGCAAGTATGAATATCAGCCCGACGACCATGCCGGGCGATTTGAAGTGCGCAATGCACGACTGAGCGTAGACGGGAAGGTGGCAGCCGTCGTGGCATACAAAGCGGAGATAGACCTCTCGGACGAGGGACAAATCAAGATGCTTGATGCCTACACCAGGCTCACCCCCATCGACCGGCTGCAACTGACCATCGGACAGATGCGCGTGCCGTTCACCATCGATGCCCACCGCTCGCCTCACCAGCAGTACTTTGCCAACCGGTCGTTCATTGCCAAGCAGGTGGGCAACGTGCGCGACGTGGGCGCCACCGTGGGCTACTCCTTCCATCCGGGATTTCCCGTGATAGTGGAGGCAGGACTGTTCAACGGATCGGGACTGACCAACCAAAAGGATTTCTGGACCAAGGAGGTGAACTTCTCTGCCAAGGCACAGCTGTTCTTCCCCAAAGGATGGAACCTGACGCTGAGCGTGCAGAAAATCAAGCCCGAAGAGGTTGGCGTCATGATGTATGATGCCGGCGCCTACTATCATGCCCACGGTTGGCATGTAGAGGCTGAATATCTCTACAAGCACTATGAAGGCAATGCTTTCAGCAGGGTGCATGCCGTGGATGCCTTTGCCAGCTACGACATTGAGCTGCGGAAATGCTTCTTCTCGAAAATCACTCCGCTCCTGCGCTATGACTACATGAGCGACCATAGCGACGGCAAGAGCTACGTGCTCTCCACCACAGCCGACGGAGTGGAAACCAAGGGACTCAAGGTGACCGACGCCCAACGGGCACGACTGACCGGAGGTCTGACATTCAGCATCAGCAAGCCATTCATATCTGACATACGCCTGAACTATGAGAAATACTTTTACCGCAAGGGCGGCGTGCCAAAGCCATCAGAAAAAGATAAGTTCGTGGTTGAGGTAATGACACGCTTCTGACAGCCCGAGCGGTTGTGACACACGCTGACCGGAACAACACAAGACAGAAAAATCCCTTATCGCCAGGCCGTGAGGCCATGGGCGGTAAGGGATTTTCCTTGTTTTATCAGCTCGGTGTCCGGCTTACTTCTGCGAATCTTCCGGAGCCTTGTCTATCAAGTCCATGAACTGGTCGAGTTTCGGCGTGATGATGATTTGGGTGCGGCGGTTGCGCTGCTTGCCCACCTCAGTGCCGTTGGAAGTAACGGGGTTGTATTCGCCACGGCCTCCGGCTGTAAGGCGCTTCGGGTCTACGCCATACTGAGTCTGCAAAGCCTGTACCACGCTCGAAGCACGCAGACAGGAGAGGTCCCAGTTGTTGCGGATGTTCTTCATCGAGGCAGCCGAAGCATTGACGGGCACGTTGTCCGTGTTACCCTCGATGAGCACTTCGTAATCCTTGTAGTCGGTGATAATCTTGGCTATCTTGCTCAATGTTTCGGCGGCACGGTCGTTGATTTCATAGCTGCCGCTCTTGTAGAGCATGTTGTCGGCAAGCGAGATGTAGACCACACCCTTGAGCACCTGCACGTCTACTTCCTTCATCTCTTCCTTGCTCAGCGAGCGAGTGAGGTTGTTGGTGAGCACCATGTTGAGCGAGTCGCTCTTGCTCTTCACCTCCACGAGATGACGGATATACTGGTTAGACTCGTTGATCTGGTCTACCAGTTTCTCAATGCTCACGTTGTTCTGGCTGGCATTGCTCAGACTCTTGTCGAGCGAATTCTGCAGGCTGCTGTAGGCCTGCTTGGCCTGGGCAAGCTGCTCCTCCAGGCTGGCCACACGGGCTTTGCTGGCAGCAAGCTGTTCCTTGGCGTCCTGATAGTTACCGGTGAGTTCCTTGTTCTCACGCTGACAATTCTCCAAATCTTTCTTACTGGCGCAGCTTGTTGCCAACAGGCAACCTGCCACGAGCGAAAGCACTAATAAGTTCTTTTTCATGTCTATCGTTCTTTTAGTTTATAATCAGTTTACTCTTTTTTTCTTATAGACGGACTATAGCCGGAAAAGTAAACCGACATTAAGCGAAATTAACAAGCCTGTCTTGCCAGCAGTGCTTATTTAACATCTGCTATCAACTCCTTGATGCGCGAACGCAGCTTGGCGATGTTGGCAGGCTTGGTGATATACTCGTTCATGCCGCTGTCCATGCCTTCCTGCTCGTCGGCAGCATAGGCATAGGCAGTAAGCCCGATAATGGGTACCGTGGGCGAAATCTTCCGAATCTCACGTGTAGCCTCATATCCGTCCATGACGGGCATACCGATGTCCATCAATATCAGTTGCGGATTGTTCTCCTTGAACAACTCTACCGCTTCCTTGCCGTTCCAGGCGTGAAGGAGGGTAAACTCTTTGGAAAGCACAATCTCCAACAACTTATAATTGCTTATATTATCCTCCGCAATGAGGATGGTTGTTTTTATTGCTTCCATAATCTTAAATGCCTTATTGATCGTATAACTGTATGTATCCTATAAATAATCTTCTTTTACTACTTCACCCGGTTCCAGCGGATTGAGCGGATGGGTGAACATGAATCGGGCTCCGCCTGTGTAGCTGGTGTCCACCCAGATGCGTCCGCCCATGCCTTCCACGATAATCTTGCTAAGGGCCAGGCCAAGTCCCGTGCCTTGCACATAGGGGTTCAGCTTGACGAAGCGCTCGAATATGTATTCGGCCTTTTCCTTGGGGATGCCGATGCCGGTGTCCGTCACGGCAAAGGTGATGGTCCGGTTCGTCTCGTCTACGAAGAAACTCAGGCTGATGCTTCCTTTCTTGGTAAACTTGCTGGCATTGGTCAGCAAGTTGATGAGCACCTGCTTCAACCGCATGGGGTCCGTCTTGAAGAACAGTTCCTTCTTTGGATATTGTTCCTGATATTCCACGTTTTCCAGATGGCGCGCCTGCCTCACCGACACCAGGCTTGTGTGGCAGAGCTTCACCAGCTCGCAGGGCACACACTCTATCGTCACTCGTCCGGACTCTATCCTGGATATGTCGAGGATATCGTTGATAAGGTTGAGCAACAGGCTGGAGTTTTCCTTGATGATGTTGCCGAACTGTATCTTGTCCTCCTTCGAGTAGTCGTCCATACACTGTAGTTCGGAGAACCCGACAATGGCATTGAGTGGTGTGCGTATCTCGTGGCTCATGTTGGCGATGAACGATGTCTTCAGCCGGTTGGCCTCCTCAGCCTTGTCCTTAGCCACAAGCAGTTCCTTGCTCTGCCGCTCCAGCTTGTCTCTGAGACGGCGTATGCGCACAATGTAATAGAGCGCGAAGAGCAGACAGCACGCCAGGAACACGATAGACGCCGCCACCCAGAAGATGAGCTTGCGGTGCTTGGCGTAGAAGTTGTTGTCCTGGTTGATGATGACGGCATCATTCGGCAGGTTTCTGTATTCCAGGTTGAACGCGTTGAGCTGCGCCTTGTCGAACGTGTAGTTGTTGGGGCGTATGCTGAATAACTTCTTGCTTGACTTCCCCTTTTTCAGGTAGTCATACGCAATGTCGGCAAGCGTCAGTCCGACGAGCGAATACTCTGGAGCGTAGCCACCGATAGCCCAGTTGCCCATACCTACGGAAGCGAGCGTGAACGCCGGCAGATAGGGATTGGCATTGTGGAGCACGCCCGTGGTATTGGCAAGCACGTAGTTCTCGCTGCTGTCGATGCGCCACGTGCCGATAAGCAATACCGTGTGGGGAGCGACGGAGCGCAAGAGGTTGCACATATCGAAGAGCGTGTGGCGGCGACCGTCCAGGTAGGTCACCTTCAGTTCTTTGTGGTGCTTAATCTCCTTGCGGAAGAGCGCCTGAATGGAGGCACCGCCCAACGTGAAGTCTGACAGGAAAGCCAGGTTCTTCAAGTGGGGATAGAACTTCTTGATGAGTTCTATGTTGCGTTCTATCTCATACTTGTAGAACACACCGCCCACAATGTTGAAGTCCTTGAAGTCTGTATACTCCTTGCTCTCGGGCAGCCATGTGCGCAAGTTGACCGTCTCCGTAGGGAGTTCGATGGTATTGGTGCTCACGAGTGCAGCCATGGCAGGCGTTTTGTGGGCGAAATCCGAAGTCTGCGCAAGATAGGATGCCCATGCCTCTTGTCCGAGCAGGATGATCAGACACGGCGGGTTCTTCTCGTACTTGGCGAGCAGATTCTGCATACGTTCCTTCCACAAAGGCGACTCCGACAGGTTCTTGCAGTTCATCGTCTCCACGGAAATGTTGCCGTCATGCCAACCTTTCTCCTTGAACTCTTCGTAGAAATCCGACAGGTTCGCGTTCATTCTCTCCGTGTCAGGATTGTATGACGTGATAATCAGTATGCGTCGATTGGTGTCCACGGCCATGGCAGCCGCTGAGAAGAGGAAGAACAGGCAACCCAGCAATAGTCTGTATGTCTTGCCAAAGGGAATCATACCAGTTTCATTGCATGAATTTGAATGGTGTTGAGCAAGCGGTCCGGCACAATAGGCTTGGCCACGTAGTCGTTCACGCCCATGTCGTAACATTCGGTGATGTTCTCGTGGTCCGTGATGGCAGAGGTCACGATGATGGCCAGTTGTTCTTTGGAATATTTCTCACGAATGGTCTTGATGACGTCCCAACCGCTAATGTCGGGCATCATCAGGTCAAGCAACACAATGTTGGGCTTGAATGTCTCTATCTTCTTCAAGGCATCCTCGCCATTCTCGGCCGTATCGTATTCCACGTTCAGCTTCTTGATAATAGCTGCAATCAAGGTGACGTTGGTTGGAACGTCGTCCACAATCAGAATCTTGTAATTTTCCATATTCGTGTTGTTTTAAATGTTTTCTCTTAGAGGTCGGCGTGCACACCGGCAATGTCGCACACAAAACCGTTGTCTGTCAGTACCTGCTTGACATTGATGTTCTTGAAGATGCGGTGCCGTGTGCCTACCACTACCACGTCGTAGTTATTGACCAGCACACGTTGCTCACCCGTGACCGGTATATGGTATTCCCGTTCCACCTTCGCCACGTCTACCAGAGGGTCGTAGATCGTGACGGGATATCCCATGTCGACCAGGTGCCGGTAGAGGTCGGCCACCTTGGTGTTGCGTATGTCATCGCTGTCGGGCTTAAAGGAGAAGCCCAGTATCAGCACATTGGCCATGGTTGTATCCATGCGCCGCAGCTCTGTGTTGGCCTTGATTTTGTCGGCAAGCCACTTCGACATGGTCTCGTTTTCCTCACGTGCGGTAGCGAGCAGTGTAGGCATGACGCCAGCCTCCTTGGCCTTGGCAATCATGTAGTAAGGGTCTACCGCTATGCAGTGTCCGCCCACCAGTCCGGGGTCGGCAGGGATGAAGTTCCACTTGGTAGAAGCGGCGCGTGTCACCTCCGCCAGGTCGATGCCCATGCGGTCGAAGATGCGCTGGAACTCGTTGAAGAAGGCTATCATCACGTCGCGTTGGCAGTTCTCCATAATCTTGCAAGCCTCGGCAACACGCATGTTGGGAGCTTTGTAGGTGCCGTTGGTCAGCACAGAATTGTAGAGACTGTCAATAATCTCAGCCACCTCTGGAGTGGAACCGCTTGTCACCTTCGTGATGTTCTCAATGGTGTGCACCGTATCGCCCGGGTTGATGCGCTCAGGCGAGAAGCCGAGGAAGAAGTCGTGGTTGTATTTCAGTCCCGACGTCTTTTCCAGCAAAGGCGCACACACCTCTTCCGTAAGACCCGGATAAACCGTTGACTCGTAAATCACGATGTCACCCTCCTTCAGCAGGTTGGCAATAGCCACTGTGGCGTTGCGCACGCAGCTGGTATCAGGCTTGTGGTTTTCATGAACCGGCGTCGGCACGGCAATGATATACACATTACATTCCTTCAAGTCTGCCACATTGCTCGTCAGTCGCAGTCCTTGCGCCAAAGCCCGGGCTAAGGTCTTGTCTTCGGAGATCTTGACATTCTCCAGCATGGCAATCTTGGTGGGGTTGATGTCGTATCCGATGGTATCGTATTTCTTGGAGAACAGACACGCCAAAGGCATGCCCACATAACCCAGACCTACGATTGCTACCTTAAACTCATAGTGTCGTTTTCTCATTATATATTGATTGTCTCTTAATTTACATGTTTTCTAATTGCGCATACCGCGAAGTCTTCGTGGGGTTCCAGGCATCCTTGTAGGAGCGTCTGAAGAAGAGTTCCTGTATGTGCGCCACCGTTCTCGCTATGCGCAGGAAGTAGCCCGTATAGGGCGACATGAGCGGCATGTAGCGATAGAGGAATGCTTCCTCCTTTCTCCTCTCCGTCACCATCATGATGAGCAGGAAGGCAAACTGCGAGAAGCACAGGCGTATGAAATAGCCCAGCACCAGCACCTCGATGATATGGGTGTTGAAGGTGATCATCAGCCGGATGATGTAGAACACCCACAGGAAGTTGAGCACGCAGTCGTACATGATGCTCTCGAGGTTGGACAGCCAGTTGAGGATATCCCAGTTGCGGTTGGGCAGCAGGATGTCCCTGTGCTTGCGGATTCTGAACCTGACCAGCGACCTTGACCACCGGATGCGCTGGTGGTAGAGTTTGAACCACTTGGTGGGCACGTTGGTCATGCAGATGGCGTCACTGGCAAACTTCACCTTGTAGCCCGCCTTGCGGAACTTCTGCGTGATGTCGCCGTCCAGTCCTGGTCCGATGTCCCAGAAGCCCACTTCCTTCATCACCTTTCTGTCGAAAGCGCCGAATGCTCCCGAGATGATATGGTATATGCCCAGTTGGCTGGTCACGATTCGTCCCACCTGAATGCGCTTGAGGTATTCTATGGCCTGCAGCGACGAGCAGATGGTGGCCTTGTTGTTGCGCACCTTCACGCATCCGCCTACGGCTTTCACCTCACTGTCCACATAGAACGGTATGAGTATTTTCTCTATAGCGTCACGGTCGAGCGACGAGTCGGCATCCAGGCAGATGATGTATTTGCCCCGAGCCATGTTGGCCCCATAGTTGCTGGCAGCCGCCTTTCCGCCTCTTGTCTCCAGGCGGAAGTAATGCTCCAGATAGCCGGCTTTCACCAGGTCGTCGCATATCAGTTTGGTGTCGTCGTCGGAACCGTCGTCCACCACTATCAGTTCATAGTTCTGGTAGGTCTGTTCCTTGAGCGTCTTCACCAGCTTATAGATGTGCTTGCCCTCGTTCTTTCCCGGCACCAGTATGCTCACGAGCGGGTTCTCGCGAAGGAGATAGGACCTTGCCAGGTCCTTTTCCTTTTTCACGCTCTTGTATCTGAACATGAGCGAACCTATCACTATATATTCAAGAATATAATAGCGCGGCATCTCGATGAAGAACAGGAACCAGTAGGTGTCCACGATGCTGCTCAGCGTGAGCGTGTTGACCCAGTCGAGAAACTGGTTGATGGAGTCTGTCAGTTCTAACAGCATGGTCGTCTCCTTTCATCATCTAAACACAGCCAGCACAGCCACTGCCACTGCCACTGCCAGCAGGAGTCCGGCGGTGAAGACGAGTATAGACACCAGTTTCTTGTAGAACGCCGTGCGCTGCTCGTCCTTGTCGACTCTGAGGTCCACCTTTTCAAACTGCGAGAGGTCGGGCTGTTCCAGTTCCTTGACCGGCTCGGCAGAATAGGCGCAGTAGTCGTCGGGCACCGCTGCCACATAGGCCATGTTGTCGAAGAACTCTTCATAGTTGTCCTCATGAGTTTTCTTCTGCGACATGAACGTGTAGCACACCATTTCATCCGGCTCAATCTTGTTGGCAATCTTCCTGATGCCCACCGACATGTCGTGTCGGAAACGGGCGAGAACCGCTTCATCGTCCACGTCTTCCTCGAAGATAGAACCTGCCACATAGAAGATGTTGTTGCTGTACGCCACCTTGTAGCTGAAGAATGCCTTGCAGAGGTCCGACTGTATGCTGTCCTTTATCTTGATGGTTTTCTTTTCCTTGTTCAATACCCACACCTTGCCGACGAGCACCGTATACTCAGAGGTGAAATGGTTCTCGAGCAGCTGGCGGCGTATGCGGTTGAGCAGGATGGGATACTCCATGTAGTTGTCGTAATAGTTCACGAAGTTGGAGAACACCACGCTGCCCTCGGTGAGTGCTCTCACGCCTTCTTCCGTGATTTCCAAGTCGACCACGTCGTGCGGGATAAGCTGGCTCACGTCGGTCTCTTCCTCGCAGTTGGTGCACACCGCCTTGGTGATGGGAGTGGTGAACGAGTTGCCGCAAGTCTTGCACGAATAGATCACTGCCGGCCGGTCGTAGTCCACGCCGATATGCCGCAACATCTTGTGGCATTTCGGGCAGATGAGCATACCGCCCACGTTGTAGGTGTTCTCGGGCGACACGTTGGCGCAGCTGAAGTGGTGGATGATGTTCTCGATCTTCAGGTCGCTCTCACCGCACTTCGGACAGCACTCCGTGTAGAGCAGGTGACTGTGGTTGCAATGCGGGCAAAGGTGCTGCTTCATGTGGAAGTTGTGCACCCGGAAGGCGCCATACTCCAGCATGGTCTCCTTGAACATGAACATCTCGCTCAGGTGGAACAGTCCCATGGAATGGTAGTGCTCGAAGATGGGGTTGATGTAGCCTGTCGACGACATCTCGATGAGCTGATGCTCTATCACGCGCTTGTTGCGCGAGAGCAGGTAGCGGCAGATGTTGGCAAACAACTGGTTGGGCGTGGTGGGACGTGCCATTTCACGCTTGATGTTGTAGTGCAGACTGGCGCGCTTGATATTGTCAATGATGTCATACACCTTCTCGCTGTCGTAGTCATTGGTGTAGGCGTCAATGATGCTGTCGATGATGCGCGGCTTGTCGTCAAGCGTCTTGTAGACGAAGATGGGCTTGTAGCTGCACTTCATCGACACGATAGGACTGGCTCCATAGAGAATGGCCGACAGCGCCTGTTCCGTGCGGGCCTTGACCATCACGCAGTCAAAAAAGTTCTCCTGCAAGTCGACACAGCTGTCCACATCGATATGGGTATCGATGACGAGCACCTTGTCGCCGCGCTTAGTCTTTTTCAGTCCTATCATTGTTTATCTGTTTTCTTGTTTTGTTTGTTCATGATTTTCACTTCCGGTATGGCCGGATGCAGGTTGCCCTTCTCGTCGGGTATGGTGTACAGCGGCAGGGATTTCGAATTCGTCATGGACTTGAGCTTGTTGATGCGGATGCGCACGGGCAGCTTGTTGGTCATGGCCCACTCGGGCACTTTCTGGTAGGGCAGGAACGTGAAGTAGGCCACCACGGCATTGGCGTCGTGGGCGAAGTTGCCCTGCAGATACTTGGGTATTTCCTCCACCCTGAGTCCCACCATGGTGAGCTTGGCCTTCACGATGGCATCGGCATTGATGATGACATCCGCCTCTTCCGGACTTTCCATGTATTTCACCTTGTCGCTCGGCACGTATGCAATGACGCCAAGGTGGCACGACTGGTAATCCTTGTGCTGGATAGACATGATGGATTCCTCCTTGAACACCACCGAGCGTTCGGTCACATTGATGTCTGTCACGAATGCGTCCTTCGGAGCCTTGCAGTAGTGCACCACTCCCGAGTTCTGAAACTGGTCGAGGGCTTGCGTCGGAATGCCTGCATAGTTGTGTCCGGTTCGGTTGGCCATGAAGTGCCAGGTACTGTTCTTCATGCCTGCATATATCTTCACGCGGTTTTCCTGCTTGCGCAGTTCTTCCTCAGTCTCGGCTATCTGGGCAGCCAACTGGTTCTGCCGGGTGTTGTCGGTCAGTCCGTAGTAGATGTCCGACGACTCCCCTTTCTGCTGTTTCCTCAGTTGCGCCAGTTTGGTGCGTAGCACCGGTATTTCCTGCTGCGCCAGTTTGGCCTGCAGTTCCATGTCGTGAGTTTCACGCACCACCGAGGGCAGAGTGTTGAAGTCATACTGGTCGAGTATGTTGCTCAGCAGCACGTAGGTGTAGAGCGTATCGCCCTCTTTCACCTCCTCGCCCACTTCCTTGTTCAACTTGAGGATGAGCAAGTCGTCGGCAGCCCTTATACGGTTGTCGTCCAGGGTGATGTAGCCGTCGTAGGTGGCATAGACCGTATTGCTGATAACATAGTAGGCCAGCACAGCCACCACTAAAAAGAAGATGGCGGCAAACAGTATCTGCTGCTTGGCCAACCTCTTGTTCTGCTTTTTCAACAAATCGGCAGCTACCTGTTCTTGCGGCTTGTTGTTATGTTGAAACTCGTTCATAGTTCTGTTTCCAGGAATATTCCTTTAGTATTGTTGTTCAGTCCGGCTATTTTCTGTATGTTGATGATGGCGAGTGCCCTGTTCTGCATCAGCTTGTACATGCGCTCCATGCTCTCCAGATAGCCGGTGTATTCTTCCATGCGAGCCAGGTAGTTGTAGCCTGTTTTCTGGTTCTTGTAGGCGTATCTGCGCATGGCCACATACTTGCCCATCTGTGTGATATGGAATGCCTCGGTGGCAATGGCGCGGTTGATGTTCTCCACCTTCTTCACCAGTGTCTCACATTCCTGCTTGAGGGTAGCCACGTCCGAGGTCCGTGTGTTGCGGATGATTTCCTTCTCCGTGGCAAGTGCCTTCTTCTTGCGTCCGCTCTCGTTGTAGAGCGGCAGGGTGAACCTCACGCCCACATCGGCATTGCTGCTGATGCGGCTGTTGCTCGTCCAATACGACGACCAGCGCACAAAGGGGGTAAGCCTTGCCGTGGCGAGATAGTTGGTCAGTGTGCTCTCGTTGTCGGCCATCTGCACCTTCACGTTGCTGATGCGTGCGTCCATGCTCTCCTGCGTCACATATTTCCAGAGCGTTGTGGTGTCCACGTCTATCCTTGTGGGGACGATGCGGTAGACGGGTTGTCCGTCTATGTCTTTCGATGCACAGAGGATGGACAGGTCGTATTCGGCTTCCATCTTGTCGTTCATCACCTTGAGCATCTTGTCGTTGCTGATGCGGTCTTTCTCGAGCATGAACTGGTAGGCCTCGTTCATGATGTCGAGATTTTCCAGTCGGTGGGCTATCGTGATGCCTATATAGCGGTTGTACTGGTCGGTAATGCGTTCGGCAGCCTTGTCGTAGCTGTCTGTGGCGAGCCGTTTTTTCTGCTGCAGCCGAGCCAGTTCGTTGGCGAGTGCTATTTTCTCGCGCTTGGCCTTGCCCTGGTAGAAGCGGCTGTTGATGATGTTCCATCCCAGTTCTGCCTGTGCCTTGGCCTTATAGACCGACACGTTGTCTTCCTCGTCCACGTTCTTCAGGGCTTCGTCCGGACGCATGTATGTCTGGCCTGTTATCTCCAGGCCTGTATGGCGGTTGAATGCAAGTGTTTCGTGGGCAGTCTTGGCTCCATACAGCGAGTCTGTATAGGCGGAGATGCTGCGGTCGATGTAGCCCAACTGGGCGGTTGGCGATGCCACGGTCACTTGGTTCTTTAAAAGGGTGTCAAGTTGTGCGAAACGCTTTTGGAAGTGTTTCAGCACGTCTTCGTTTTTCAGGTTTTCATAGACCAACATCTTGGGTCTGAATGTCTGCTTTTCATGCTGGGCATAACAAAGGCTGACTCCTGCTCCGGGCAAGAGTATCAGTAGGGTCAGTATATGTATAAGTCTGTCTATACGAATCATCTCAGTAAAAAAACAAGAGAAATGCAGCTGCAACTTACAGCTGCATTCTCTTGGTTTTGTGTGTTATTGCCTTGGAGCAATCATTTGTCTTAATACTTCACCTTGGTAGGAGCGTCGGTCAACTTGAACACCTGGAGGCGGCTCTTGCCGTATGCCACGTAGATGAGTCCGTTGTTGAGAGTCACGTAGTTGGCAGAGTTGCGCTTCTCGGCACGCTTCTTGGCTATCACCTTGGGCTTGCCGTCCACCATGGTGTTCTTGTCGAACACCACCACGCCGTAGCCTCCGCAGGCGAGATAGATGTACTTGTCGTCGAAGGTCACGCCGTTGGCGTTGCCTTGCACCACCTTGGTGTCTGCGGTGAGCGGAGCTGTCCATGTCCACTTGGCAGTGCCCGATGTGCAGTCGTAGCAGGTGAGGCCCTCGGCACCACGGCACACGTAGAGGTTGTTGCCGTCGATGGCGATGGTGTTCTTGCCGTTGTTCGGAGCTATTCTGCCCACTGCGATGGTCTTCTTCGGAGTAGCGGTAAGGATGTCGTCGCCGGTGCTGAACTCTTCTATCACGCCGTTGGCCTGGATGGTGTCTGCCACAGGTCCGTCATAATATAAGGTGGCCATGTTGCTGCCGTTGATGGCGATGTGCTTGGCCTTGCCGGGAGTCTTCTTGCTGCCCAAGAGGTTGAGACCGGTGTCGTAGACTTCATAGCCGCGTGTGCTCATCACGAGGAACTTGTCGCCGTCGCGCACGATGCAGTTTTCATCCTGCGGGTTGTTCTTCGTGGCGTTCTTGTCGAGTGCCACCACGGTGAGGGGCAGGATGGCTGTATTCTCGTCAATCTGCTTCACGTCGGTGTTCATCAGTCCGTCGCTCTTCAGGTCTATCGTGGCGAGCATGGCGCCCTTCTTGAAGGAGTTGCCCACGGCGTAGAGTCGCGGTGTGGTAGCCTTGCCGTCAATGATCAGATGGTTGAAGTCGAGGTTATGCTCCTTGTCCTCCAGATATTGCAGCAGACTGGTCTGGTTCTGTGCGTCTGTCTGGAACACCTCCAGGCATCCGCCGTGACCTGTGCCACGAGTGTGGTACGACATATACAGTTTGCCGTTGTAGGGTTGTATGCAGGTGGCAGAGATGTTGTGGTTGTGGTCGTATTGCAGTTCGCCCTGTGGGTCGAGAATCTTCTCAGGCTCCTTGGGGGTGTCCTTGGGGTCAATGGTGTAGCCGCACTCTGCGGGCTTGAGTGCCAAGGTGCCGTTGTTGAACTGTGTCACGCCGTTCTCCACACCACCATGCCAGGTGATGTCTTCGTAGGTTTGGTTATACACGTCCTCGCCGGCATTTTTATGTCCCAGGAAGTCATACCATGGGCAGTCCACCAGTATCTGACTGCCTGCACCTGTAGAGTTGAACGCGTAGATATCTGTAGTAGAGCTTCCGTTGAACTGGATTCTTCCGGCCTTGAACACAGCCACTGCGCCGTTGCCTTCCAACTGCACGGAGGAAGCGCCATTAGAGTTTGTTGTGTACTTGTCGCACTCAATCACGCTGTTGTTCACCAGCAAGATCTTTCCGGCTGCCATGTGCATGATGTTGCCAGCCTTGATGTGGTTGGCATGGAGGCGCAGTTCGTTGCTTGTCAGTGTCAAGGTTCCGGTTATGTTTATGGAGCAAGCATAGAGCTTGCACTCACTGCCGAGTGCCAGGTTCTTGCAGTTGAACTTGCCACCGATGTTGATAAGTCCGTCCAGTCCCTTGTGGGTTTCATCCTGCACGGTACCTTCCACTGTCTTGTTTTCCAGGCCGAGCAGGTCGCCCTGTATGTTGGCCACGCCACCCTTGACGGGCAGGAACTCTTTCACGGTGAGGTTGCCGCCGCAATAGAACTTGCCTTGAATCTTCAAGGTTTTGTCGCCGAAGTTGATGTCTGAGTCTGTATAGAATCCGCAGTTGGAACTGATATAGAAATCATGGGGACCTACCTGGGGCACGGTCTTGTCAATGACTGTGCCTCCATAGTTGTAGAGATTCAGACATGAGGAGTTGAACACATCTTGGCCGGGATTATAGTCGAGTGTTACCTTTCCGCCAAGCACATAGATGTTTCCGTTCTTTTGAGATATTGAGACCCAACTGTTCAAGGAACTGTCCCAATAACCGGAACATCCGTTACTCCAGCAAGCTGTGGCATCGAGTTCGCCTTCCACATAGAGGTCTGCGCCATTCAAATTCAGTCCACTTGCAATCTTGGTTCCTTTCTTGATGACATAAGACTTGCCATACGTCAAGCCCTGCGTAGAAGATACACTTCCACCCGATTTGATTTCAATGGCATCACTCGGCACGGAAGGTTTGGCGGGCATGCTGTAAGTGTCGCCGAGGTCGGCTGCAGTTGCGCCGGCAGCTCTTGTTGTTTTGGTAGAAATAGCCTTGAAGTTTAGTACGCGGTTAGCCAGTTGCTGGGCATCTGTTATTGAAACCACCTCAGTGCCAAGCACTTGTCCATCACCGGGATCCGCTGGATTGTCACCCGTATTGTCGCTACAAGCGGCGAGCAGCACGGCAGCCAACCCTAAAGTTATAAGTTTTGCATTGATGGTTTTCATAAGTTAAGTAATGAATTAGATAATTGTTTTCATTAAAATTGAGTATATCTCCCACCAGGCACTTGCCCAATGGGAGATATGATAATTAGTAGTCTTGCATTACTTGGTGGCGGTCACCTTGAACACCTGGATGCGGCTCTGTCCGTAAGCCACATAGATGTTGCCTGTGCCGTCTACAGCCACATAGTTGGCAGACTTGCCGGTCTGTGACTGACGGTGGCAGATTTCCTTACCGGTAGCCTTGTTGAGCACTACCACACCGTAGCCACCGCATGCCACGTATACATACTGGCCGTCTACAGCCAAGCCGTTGGCATAGCCCTTGGCCAAGCCGAGCTTGTCGCGGTCTTTAGGATTCTTCATGGTTGGAACGCTCCAAGACCATGTCTCGTTGCCGTTGGCATCGTAGCGTGCCACGCCGTTCTGACCCTTGCACACGTAAACGTCGGTACCGTCTACGGCAATCACGTTCTTGGCATAGTCAGGAGCCACATTGCCTACAGAGAATGCTGTGGCGTTGGTGAGGCTGGCGTTGTCAAACTTCTGAATCTGTGCGTTGGTGCCAGAGGTGAAGTTCAGGCCATAGATGTTGTTGTTGGCTACAGCCAGGTGCTTAGCCTTGCCGCTTGTGGGCTGGTAGAAGTGTGTGGCAAAGTCCTTGTCGAACACGTCATAGCCTCTTGTGGTGGCTACAACGACGTTGTCGCCGTAGGTTGTCACGCAGTTGGCGTCGTAGCCCTCATGCTTGGCAGCATCCTTGTCTACGTAGGAAACCTTTGCATCAGCGGTGTTCAGGTTGCCTGTGCCGTCGAGGCTGATGGCAGCCACAAGACCGCCGTCCTTCTTGGAAGAACCAGCCACATACACCTTATTATCAGCTACGGTGAGGTGGTTGTAGTCCAATTCGCTGTCGTTGTCCTTCACTGACTGCAGGATGCTGATGGTGTTGCCTGCCATCTGAGCCACCTCGATGTTGCCGCCGAAATGGCTGCCGTTGGTGTGGTAGGAAACATAGAGCTTGTCGCCTACAGGCTTGATGCAGGTAGCCGACTGGCCGTCGGCTGCGTCAACAGCAGCCACGATGTCGAGCTTGGGGTTAGCCTTGAGGTTGGCAGCATTGCCGGTCCACTGGTAAACGCCCCACTTGCCACCGGGCACAGTCTCTGCGATTTCCTTCACCTCGTCGCCAGATGTTGCCTTGTCGTAGTCGAGATAAGAAGCGGCTATGTCAAGGTCTTCGAACGAAGGCATCTCTGTGGTGCCGTTGAAGCTCTTGGAGAACTGGATGAGGAAGGTTGAGTTGCTGCCTGGAGTAGAGAGTGCCTGAATCTGTTCGGCACCGTTGTTGTGGAACTCGCCAGCCTTGATGACTGCCACTGCGTCTGCGCCCTGCAGTTCAATCTGCTTGGCAGCGTTGTCGGTGGTCAGCTTGTCGAATGTGAGCACGCCCTTGTCGCTGATCTTCAGCAGGCAGTTGCCGTTGAGCTGTGCGTCGGTAGCGCGCACATAGTCGGCTGTGAGCTGTGAGCCGGCGTTCATCTTCAGGTTCGTTGCGCGTACTGCCCAGTCGGAGCTCATCTTGCCGTTGAGGTTCAAGTTCTCGGTCTTGAAGTACTTGTTGGCATGGAGTGCACCGTTCACATTGACAGTAGTGGAATACATGATGTTCTGGTTGATGTTGGCCACAGCATTCTCGCCGATGGTGAGGTTGATGGCGCGCACATAACCGTCTACGTATGTCTTGTTGTTGAAGGTGATGTTCTGTTTAGGAGTAACCACTGCGTTGCCGTCAGCGTCCTTGTCGCCATATGTTGAGCTGGCGCCGAACTCCTGGACCTTCACGGAGCCGTCTTTCTGCGAAACATTGAGGTTGGCATAGAACTCGCCGTCGATGACGATATCTTTGTTGGTGCTCTCCACGGCACCTCCATGGCAGATCACCACGTCGGAGCTCTGGAGCATCTTGCCGGCGCCTTTAAACACCAGCTTGCCACCTTTCTCTACATAGAACTTGTTGTTGCCCTTACTTTCGGTGTACACCAAAGTAGAGCCGCCGTTGATGTAGATGGTGCTGTTCTGGATTGACTTGCCCGAGAAGTCCACCTCACCCTTCTTGGTGATTTGGAAGGCCTTGCCTGCCCAATGTGCGTCAGCGCCGTTCAGGTCGGTACCGTTGTCCACGGCCACCTTATTAACAGGATCGGTCTGGGGAATGGTAGGCATGGTCAGCACACCGGCAAACACGGTGGGGTCTGCTGCGGCACGAGTGCCGAAAGCCTTGATGAGCACATTCTTGTAGGAATGTACGCGGGCCGCAAGGGCCTGGGCGGGATTAGTAGTGAAAGACAGTCCTTCAGTGGCCACAGGTCCAGAAACTGGAGAACCTCCTTCGTTGCTTGCATTGTCGCTACAAGAGGCGAACAATACGGCAGCAAGTCCAAATGCTGCGAATTTAACTGTTGATTTCATATTCATTATTATTTAGGGTCTGCTGAATTAATTTCGAGTCACAGACAGAGGGTAGCAGACGTA
>CAJKDU010000032.1 GCA_905198745.1 uncultured Prevotella sp.
ATTTATATATTATATTACTTTTTCTTGCTTACGATTCGTGACTATAGGTGTGCATATATAAAGCGTGACGTCACATTTTGTGTGCAGGGAAAAACGGCGGTCCGGGGAGTTTTCTTTGCGGTAATTTTTGTTTACGTTCTTGCTCTCATCCGTCTGTTCCGTTTCCGGGACTTGTGGCGGAGGTCAGGTTGTTTCCGCCGAAGCCTGTCTTCGTCGAGGTGAGTTTCCGTTAGTGTGCCGTTGGCGATAGATTAGTGTGCCACTAACGTGTCGTTAACCGCCTGTCGGTGTGTTCTTGGTGTCCGTCGGCGTGTTGTCGGCGATAGGGTGGGGTGCTTAGGGTGTGTGCAGGACTTCCTGTTTGTTTACAAAAAGAAGGGCAGATGTTCTTTCTTTCGTCGTGATGGCGGTTTTTGGCATGGTTTTTGCCGTACCCCATTGCACACTGCATAGGGGCTTCAAAACCGTGCAAAATCGTGAAAACTGTCACACTTTTCCGTGAATGTGCGCACGAATCCCGTGAACACGGGCGTTTTGGAATGTGTTGGCGAAAGGCCGGCAGAGTGCGTGGCTGTTGTTTTTCCGGTTTCGGTTAAGGGTTGTAAATGGCGCATGAAACATTATTTTGCAATTCGTTTGCCTGTCGGTTGGGTGCGTGTTGCAGGGCGCAAAGGCCGTCTGTTGACCTATTAAGTCGTTGTGGCTATTGGTTCGTTCCGTGCGTTGCCCGCTGTCTTTCCGTCCGTTAGGGTTCGGGTGTGATGTTTGTGCTTCAGCGTTTAGGCGTGACCCCCGAAGTCCGTTCACCACATAAAATAAAGCCGTGCCGTTGGCCACCACGTGATTCAGAGTTGTTGCCAATTGGCGTAAGGATTGGATTGCAAGAGCCGTGGAGTGCAGGCTGAAAGCCCCGTCTGTAGCTTGCCCAAGGCAAGCGGAGCAATACCTTGGTTGATGTCTGTTCTAAGGCTACGCCCTGTAAGAGCGAAAGTAGCTGAAACACAGGTAGTTGGTTCTACTTTTGCCCTTACAGGGCGTGATGGTGTTTGTTTCTGTACCCAGGGTGCCGCTTCGCTTTATCCTGGGCTATGTAGAAGTTGGGCTTTCAGCCCGCCAATTTGCCCACTTGCGTATGACGTGAGTGTAAAGGTCGTGAGGTAGGACTTGTGCGGCGAGATGAGACTTCCGGTCTGTTGGCCGGAACCGACCTCGAATGTCGCTCACAGTCCGCCATTCCCTTGCCGCGTACTGACGCCACACAGGGAAGAGTAGCCCACAAAACGGGGAGAAAAGGGAAAGTTTTGGGGAACTATGGGCGAGAGAGAGCGGATAGAGTGCAAAAAAGAGTAAAATTTAGGATATTTTGCTATCTGCGGTTTGCAATTTGAGAAAAAGATATTATCTTTGCACCAAAATAAGGAATCAAACCAAAAACAGGAATGGAAGCCTTCTTTCGCACACACAAGTACCTCGTAGAACATACGGACGCCCCCGTTCGTCGCACCCTGATGGATGAGATCGACTGGAACGACCGCATGATCGGCATTAAGGGTACCCGTGGGGTAGGCAAGACCGTCTTCCTGCTGCAGTATGCCAAGGAGCATTTCCGTGCCGACGACCACCGCTGTCTCTACGTGAACATGAACAACTTCTGCTTCCAGGACCGCGGCATAGCCGAGTTTGCCGGCGACTTCTACCGCAACGGCGGCCGCACGCTGCTCATCGACCAAGTGTTCAAGCAGCCCAACTGGAGCCGCGACCTGCGCCAGTGCTACGACCAGTATCCCGACCTGAAGATCGTGTTCACCGGTTCGAGCGTGATGCGCCTGAAGGACGGCACACCCGAGCTGAAAGGCATCGTGAAGAGCTACAACATGCGCGGGTTCTCCTTCCGCGAATACCTCAACCTGATGGAGGACTGCCATTTCAAGCCCCTCACGCTCGACGAGATACTCAACGACCACGAACGCCTGGTCAAGAAGATACTTCCCGAGGTGAGCCCCTCCAAGCATTTCCACGCCTATCTGCACCACGGATTCTATCCCTTCTTCCTGGAGCACCGCAACTTTGAGGAAAACCTGCTCAAGACCATGAACATGATGACCGAGGTGGACATACTCATCATCAAGCAGATAGAGCTGAAATACCTCACCAAAATCAAGAAACTCTTTTATCTTCTCGCTGTCGAGGGTCCCAAGGCACCCAACATCAGCCACCTCGCCCACGAGATAAGCACGAGCCGCGCCACGGTGATGAACTACATCAAGTATCTTGCCGACGCCCGGCTCATCAACATGATATACCCCGTGGGGCAGCAGTTTCCCAAGAAACCTGCCCGCGTGATGATGCACAACCCCAACCTCATGTACGCCATCTATCCCATCAAGGTGGAAGAGCAGGCACTCATGGAGACCTTCTTCGTGAACTGCATGTGGAAAGACCACAAGGTGAACGAGGGGCGCTCCGCCGGGCAGTTCATGATAGACGGCACGCGCAAGTTCCGCATCTGCGACGCCGAGAACAAGGGGCGCATACACTACAACTCCGACACCGTCTACGCCCGCTACAACACCGAGGTGGGCAAGGGCAACCAGATACCCCTCTGGCTCTTCGGGTTCCTCTATTGAGGGCATGAATATATATGCTATATAATAAATTAAGGTATAGGAAAAATACGAGACAAAACATACATTAATATTTTTATCTTTAACAAAGTATGAAAGAAAAGAAATTTATCACATGTGATGGTAATGAGGCCGCTGCTCACGTGAGCTACATGTTCTCCGAGGTAGCCGCCATCTACCCAATCACTCCGTCTTCACCAATGGCGGAGCATGTTGACGAATGGGCAGCCAGAGGCCGCAAGAACATCTGGGGCCAGACCGTCAGTGTACAGGAAATGCAGTCGGAAGGCGGTGCCGCAGGTGCCGTTCACGGATCACTGCAGGCAGGTGCGTTGACCACAACGTTCACCGCTTCACAGGGTCTGCTGCTGATGATTCCTAACATGTACAAGATTGCCGGTGAAATGCTGCCTTGCGTGTTCAACGTGTCAGCCCGTACACTGGCTTCTCACTCACTCTGTATCTTCGGTGACCACCAGGACGTGATGGCATGCCGCCAGACCGGCTTCGCCATGTTCTGCTCAGGTTCAGTGCAGGAAGTGATGGACCTCTCTGCAGTGCCACACCTCGCCACACTGAAGACAGACATCCCCTTCATCAACTTCTTCGACGGATTCCGCACCTCTCACGAGTATCACAAGATTGAGTGCCTCGACCAGGAAGAAGTGGCCAAGCTCGTTGACCCAGCCGACATCAAGCGCTTCCGCGACCGCGCCCTCACACCAGAGCGTCCTGTAACTCGCGGTACAGCCGAGAACCCCGAGACATTCTTCACACACCGTGAGGCCTGCAACTCAGCCTACGACCAGATTCCTGAGGTTGTGGAGCACTACATGCAGGAGCTCGGCAAGATTACCGGCCGTGAGCACCACCTGTTCGACTACTACGGCGCTGCCGACGCAGAGCGCGTCATCATCCTGATGGGTTCAGCCACCGAGGCTGCCCGCGAGGCCATCGACTACCTCACCAAGCAGGGCGAGAAAGTTGGTATGGTGAGCGTTCACCTCTACCGTCCGTTCAGCGTGAAGCACCTGCTGGCTGCCGTGCCAAAGAGCTGCAAGAAGATTGCCGTGCTCGACCGCACCAAGGAGCCAGGAGCAGAGGGCGAGCCTCTCTACCTCGACGTGAAGAGCGCCTTCTACGACGTGGAGAACAAGCCTCTCATCGTGGGCGGCCGCTACGGTCTCGGATCAAGCGACACCACACCTGCCAAGATCATCTCCGTATTCAACAACCTCAAGCTCGACGAGCCCAAGAACCACTTCACAGTGGGCATCATCGACGACGTTACCTTCACCTCACTTCCAGAGGTTGAGGAAATCCCGATGGGCGGCGAAGGCATCTTCGAGGCCAAGTTCTACGGACTCGGTGCCGACGGTACTGTAGGTGCCAACAAGAACTCCGTGAAGATCATCGGCGACAACACCGACAAGTACTGCCAGGCTTACTTCTCTTACGACTCAAAGAAGTCGGGCGGTTTCACCTGCTCACACCTCCGTTTCGGTGACCACGAGATTCACTCTACATACCTGGTGAACACACCTAACTTCGTGGCTTGCCACGTACAGGCTTACCTCCACATGTACGACGTGACACGCGGTCTGCAGAAGAACGGAACCTTCCTCTTGAACACCATCTTCGAAGGACAGGAACTCGTGGACTTCATGCCTAACAAGGTGAAGCGCTACTTCGCCAAGAACAACATCACCGTATACACCATCAACGCCACCAAGATCGCTCAGGAAATCGGTCTGGGCAACCGCACCAACACCATCCTCCAGAGCGCATTCTTCCGCATCACAGGCGTGATCCCAGTAGACCTCGCCGTGGAGCAGATGAAGAAGTTCATCGTGAAGTCTTACGGCAAGAAGGGCGAAGACGTGGTGAACCTGAACTACAAGGCCGTGGACCGCGGTGGCGAGTACAAGCAGCTCACCGTAGACCCAGCATGGGCCAACCTGCCAGACGATCCCGTGAAGGAAGACGACGCTCCTGCATTCGTGAAGGAACTCGTGCGTCCTATCAACGCACAGGCCGGTGACCTGCTCAAGGTGTCAGACTTCGTGAAGCACGGCACCGTGGACGGCACATGGCAGAACGGAACAGCCGCCTACGAGAAGCGCGGCGTAGAGGCATTCGTGCCCGTATGGAACGCTGAAAACTGTATCCAGTGTAACAAGTGTGCCTTCGTTTGTCCTCACTCAGCCATCCGTCCGTTCGTTCTCGACGACGAGGAACTCAAGGGCTTCAACGGCACAACCGTTGAGATGAAGGCTCCCGCTGCCATGAAGGGCATGCACTTCGTCATCGAACCTTCACCACTCGACTGTCTCGGCTGCGGCAACTGTGCCGACGTTTGTCCGGGCAAGAAGGGCGAGAAGGCTCTCACCATGAAGCCTTACAACCCAGACAGCCAGGAGATGATCGACCTTGCCAAGGGTTGGGACTACTGCGTGAAGAGCGTGAAGACAAAGCAGAATCTCGTGGACATCAAGCAGAGCCCCAAGAACTCTCAGTTCGCCACTCCTCTGTTCGAATTCTCAGGCGCTTGCTCAGGTTGCGGCGAGACTCCATACGTGAAGCTCGTTGCCCAGCTCTTCGGTGACCGCCAGATGATTGCCAACGCCACAGGTTGTTCATCCATCTACTCAGCCTCTATCCCATCTACTCCTTACACCACCAACGAGAAGGGTCAGGGTCCTGCCTTCGACAACTCTCTGTTCGAGGACTTCTGCGAGTTCGGTATGGGTATGGTGCTCGGCAACAAGAAGATGAAGGAGCGCGTGGAAGTTCTTCTGAACGAAATCATCGCTTCCGACAAGGCTTCCGAGGACTACAAGGCTGCCGCCAAGGAATGGATTGCTGCCAAGGACGACGCTGACGCATCGAAGGTAGCTGCCGCCAAGCTGAAGCCATTCATCGCTGAAGGTGCTGCCGCAGGCTGCGAAACATGCAAGGAACTCAAGACATTGGATCACTACCTCGTGAAGCGTTCACAGTGGATCATCGGTGGTGACGGTGCCTCTTACGATATCGGTTACGGCGGTCTCGACCACGTGATCGCTTCGGGCGAAGACGTGAACCTGCTCGTGCTCGACACCGAGGTTTACTCCAACACCGGCGGTCAGTCTTCCAAGGCTACTCCTCTGGGCGCCATCGCACAGTTTGCCGCACGCGGCAAGCGCGTACGCAAGAAGGACCTCGGCATGATTGCCACCACTTACGGCTATGTTTACGTGGCTCAGGTGGCTATGGGTGCCGACAACGCACAGTGCCTCAAGGCCATCCGCGAGGCTGAGGCTTATCCCGGCCCATCACTCGTTATCGCTTACGCTCCATGTATCAACCACGGTCTGAAGATCAAGGGCGGTATGGGACGCAGCCAGGCTGAGGAAGCTCGTGCCGTGGCTTGCGGTTACTGGCACCTGTGGCGCTACAACCCAGCGTTGGCAGCCCAGGGCAAGAACCCATTCTCTCTCGACTCTAAGGAGCCAGACTGGAGCCTGTTCCAGGATTACCTCATGCACGAAGTACGCTTCATGTCAGTGAAGAAGGCTTATCCTAACGAGGCCGACGAACTCTTCGCCGCCACCGAAAGAATGGCCAAGCTGCGCTACGAGAGCTACATCCGCAAGAGCAAGGAAGACTGGAGCGACGCTACCGAGGCTTAATCCTCACGATTGAAATCCCGTCCCGGGTCCGGCTCCGTCCGGACCATGGGTCGAGACAACATAACCATCTCCCAAGGGAGACACATTCTGTTCAAGGGTGTGTCTCCCTTTTTTCGTTTCGCGTAGTTAGCGGGAATGTTGCTTATGATTCGTGTAGTTTGTGTCGGAACGTGGTTATGTGGGAATGTTGGTTAGTGGGAATGTTGGTTATGTGGGAATGTTGGTTATGTGGGGAATTAGTCAATGATGTAACAAATGGTATTAGATATGCATGGAGAGAGTTTAGCGGAAGATTTAGATAATGGAGAATGAACATGCAACGTTATGCTCCGACGGATTTCCAATCCGCCGGAATGGTGTCTTGGGCTGCCTACGCCCAAGGCTGTATAACTTTGCTTTCAGCCCGCTGTGACGGAACTAATCAGCCTGTATAGGTGGAAAAAACTACACGCGCTTGGGATCCTTCTTGAGAATCAGTTTGGCGGGAATCTTCAGCCACTTGCGGTTCACCACAATCTTGAGTTTGCTGCCCTTGAGCTGTTCCAGCGTGAAGGTGCCGTCAGGGTTAGGGTAGAGGGCGGCGGTAAGGTCCTCACTGCCGAAGTCGTTGATGATTGACACCGTGGCACGCTTGCCCTTCTTGTCGACCTTCGCGTCGGTGATGAGCCAGAGGCGCGTGTCGCGGCGTGCACCGAAATAGCCCGGCAACTCGCCGTAGACCTCTTGGCCGGGCACGGTGATGTTCTGCTTGTAGAAGTCAATCTTCAGGTAGACCTTATACTCGTCGTTATAGAGATACCCCTTGAAGGTGGTGCTGTCGGTCTGCGCCATCATGGTGGCGGCAAAGAACAGCAGGAGAAAAGAAAACAATGCTTTTTTCATGACGTTTGCTATTAATTGCTGCAAAGTTACCGCAAACAATTTAATTTATATCATCAAAAGAACGTTATTTTGAAAAAATGTTCCCCTGCACTTGCGGTTCTCCCCTTTTTATGTTACCTTTGTGGTAACAGAGAAGGCAGTTTCAAGACACATAATTTGACTGCCCGTGCATGATACATGCCGGGCCTGCTAAAAACAAACACTTATGATGAAAGACAAAATGACTCCCGACTATATCTTCGAAAGCAGTTGGGAAGTGTGCAATAAGGTAGGAGGTATCTACACCGTATTATCCACGCGGGCCAAGACGCTGCAGGATGCCATGAAAGACCACATCATCTTCATCGGACCAGACTGTTGGAAAGACACCGCATGCCCTTATTTCACCGAAGACCCACAGTTGCTTTCCGATTGGAAAGACGCTGCCCGCAAGGAAGGGCTGCACGTGAAGGTGGGCAGATGGAACATACCTGGCGAGCCCATTTCTGTGCTCGTGGACTTCAATCCCTATTTCCAGCAGAAAGACGAAATCTATACCCGCCTGTGGGAGAAATTCCAGGTGGACAGCCTGCACGCCTACGGCGACTACGACGAGGCGTCCATGTTCTCCTATGCGGCAGGCAAGGTGGTGGAGAGTTTCTACCGCTTCTGCCTCAACGACAGCATGAAGGTGATCTACCACGGCAACGAGTGGATGACCGGCCTGGGACTGCTCTACGTGAAAGACCGCCTGCCACAGGTGGCCACCATATTCACCACCCACGCCACCAGCATAGGCCGCAGCATAGCCGGCAACAACAAGCCCCTCTATGACTACCTCTTCGCCTACAATGGCGACCAGATGGCGGGCGAACTGAACATGCAGAGCAAGCACAGCATAGAGAAGCAGACCGCCATGAACGTGGACTGCTTCACCACCGTGAGCGAAATCACAGCCAGGGAGTGCAAGGAACTCCTGGACAAGCCTGTGGACGTGGTGCTGCCCAACGGCTTCGACAACAGTTTCGTGCCCAAAGGCATCACCTTCACCCGCAAGCGCAGGGTGGCACGCCAGAAGGCACTCCACATAGCCAACGCCCTGCTGGGCGAGAACCTCAAGGACGAGGATGTGCTCATCGTATCGACCAGCGGACGCTACGAATTCCGCAACAAGGGCGTCGACGTGTATATCGAGGCCATGAACCGGCTGCTCCGCGACAACGCACTGAAAAAGACAGTGCTCGCCTTCATCGAGGTGCCCGGATGGGTGGGAGAGCCACGGCAAGACCTGAAGGAACGTCTCGAAAGCGGACAGAGCTACGACACGCCACTCGAGGTGCCCTGCCTGACACACTGGCTCCACAACATGAGCCACGACAACGTGCTCGACATGCTGAAATACCTCGACATGCAGAACCGCAAGGAAGACCGCGTGAAGCTCATCTTCCTGCCATGCTACCTCACCGGCAACGACGGCATCTTCAACCTTCCCTACTACGACGTGGTGCTCGGCAACGACCTCTGCGTCTATCCTTCCTACTACGAGCCCTGGGGCTACACACCCCTGGAGGCAGTGGCGTTCAAGGTGCCCTGCATCACAACCGACCTGGCAGGATTCGGACTGTGGGCCAACAGCGAGAAGGGCGGAAACAGCGAGATAGAAGACGGCGTGAAGGTGATACACCGCACCGACTATAACTACTCGGAGGTGGCAGACGCCATCAAGGACACCGTGGCCAAGTATTCGGCTTTCACCAAGTCACAGGTGACCAAGGCCCGTACCAATGCCGAAAAACTCTCGAAGAAGGCACTGTGGAGCAACTTCATACAATATTATTATGAAGCCTACGACATTGCCCTGAGAAAGGCCGAAGAGAGAAAGAACAGACAAACAGAAACAAACTAAATAATTACCGCAAATATGAAAATCAAAGCAGATTATTCCAACGCTCCCCAGTGGAAGGAGCTGGCAGTGAAATCAAAGCTTCCGGAAGAACTGAAGTGTCTGGACGAGCTGGCTCACAACATGTGGTGGTGCTGGAACTACGAGGCACGCGAAATGTGGCAGAGCCTTGACAAGGACCTCTATGAACAGGCCGGACAGAACCCCGTGCTCTTGCTCGAGAACCTCAACTACGAGCGCAAAGAGGCCATCGTGAAAGACAAGTCCATCATGAAGAAGGTGCACGATGTGTACAAGAAATTCCGCGAATACATGGACGTGGAGCCCGACAAGACCCGTCCTTCCGTGGCTTACTTCTGCATGGAATATGGTATCAACCAGGTGCTCAAAATCTATTCGGGAGGTCTGGGCATGCTCGCCGGTGACTACGTGAAGGAGGCATCGGACAGCAACGTGGACATGTGTGCCGTGGGCTTCCTCTACCGCTTCGGCTACTTCAAGCAGTCGCTCAACATGGAGGGACAGCAGATTGCCAACTACGAGGCTCAGAACTTCAACTCGCTGCCCATCGAACGCCAGCTCAACGAAGACGGCACACCGATGGTCATCGACGTGCCCTACATGAACTACCAGGTGCATGCCTATGTGTGGAGAGTGAACGTGGGCCGCGTGAAGCTGTATCTGCTTGACACTGACAACGAAATGAACTCTGAGTTCGACAAACCCATCACACACTCACTCTACGGCGGTGACTGGGAAAACCGACTCAAACAGGAAATACTGCTCGGTATGGGCGGCATACTGATGCTCAAGAAACTCGGCATCAAGAAGGATATCTACCACTGCAACGAGGGCCACGCTGCCCTGTGCAACCTCCAGCGCCTGTGCGACTACGTGGACGGCGGACTGACCTTCAACCAGGCTCTCGAACTGGTGCGCGCCTCTTCACTCTACACCGTGCACACACCAGTGCCTGCCGGCCACGACTATTTCGACGAGGCTCTCTTCGGCAAGTACATGGGCGGCTATCCGCAGCGCCTGGGCATCACCTGGGATGAGTTCATCGGCATGGGACGCCAGAACCCCGACGACCACTCGGAGCGCTTCTGCATGTCAACCTTCGCCTGCAACACCTGTCAGGAAGTGAACGGCGTGAGCAAACTCCACGGATGGGTGAGCCAGCGCATGTTCGCCCCCATCTGGAAGGGCTACTATCCCGAGGAAAACCACGTGGGCTACGTGACCAACGGCGTGCACTTACCCACATGGACAGCCACGGAATGGCGCAAGGTATATGCCGACAACTTCGACTCCAACTTCATGAGCGACCAGAGCAACGAGGAAATATGGCACGCCATCTATAACGTGCCCGACGAGGAAATATGGTCAACACGTATGGCACTGAAGAAGAAACTCGTGAGCTACATCCGTGAGAAGTTCACCGAGACTTGGCTCAAGAACCAGGGCAATCCCGCACACGTGGTGTCGCTCCTGCAGCGCATCAGTCCCGACACGCTGATGATCGGTTTCTGCCGCCGCTTCGCCACCTACAAGCGCGCACACCTGCTCTTTACCGACCTTGACCGCCTGTCCAAGATCGTCAACAATCCCGAGCACCCCGTGCAGTTCATCTTCTCGGGCAAGGCTCACCCGGCTGACGGTGCCGGACAGGGACTCATCAAGAAGATATTCGAAATCAGCCAGCGTCCAGAGTTCCTCGGCAAGATCATCTTCCTCGAGGACTACGACATGCAGCTCGCACGCCGCCTCGTTTCGGGTGTCGACATCTGGATGAACACGCCTACACGTCCGCTTGAGGCTTCGGGCACATCGGGCGAGAAGGCCGAGATGAACGGTGTGGTCAACCTCTCCGTGCTCGACGGATGGTGGGTGGAAGGCTACCGTGAGGGTGCCGGATGGGCACTCCCCGAGAAGCGCACCTACGAGAACCAGGGTTATCAGGACCAGCTCGACGCTGCCACCATCTACGGACTGCTCGAGAACGAGATTATCCCTCTTTACTACAACCGCAACAAGAAGGGCTACAGCGAAGGCTGGGTGAAGACCATCAAGAACTCCATCGCCACCATCGCTCCCCACTACACCATGAAGCGACAGCTCGACGACTACTACGACAAGTTCTACTGCAAGGAGGCTGCCCGCTTCGCCAAACTTTCTGCCAACGACAACCGCCTCGCCAAGGACATCGCCCTCTGGAAGGAAACCGTGGCAGAACGCTGGGACGGAATACACGTGGTATCGAAAAACGTGGAGGCTCTCAACGGCGTGGAAACCGGTGTGCCAACAACCATACGCTACGTCATCGACGAGCAGGGACTCGACAATGCCGTGGGACTGGAACTGGTGATCATCAAGAACCAGAACAACGCAGACTCTGTGTATGAAGTGAAGCCGTTCGAGGTGAAGGGACACGAGGGCAACAACTACACCTTCGAGTGCACCGTACAGCCCGACGTGGCTGGATCGTTCAAGGTGGCTGTGCGCATGTATCCGAAGAACGAGAACCTGCCTCACCGACAGGACTTCTGCTACGTGAAGTATCTTGACCTGTAACAGACCCATTATCATATCATGTCAAAAGCCGGTGCCCGGAAGCACCGGCTTTTGTTTTGCCCTTACTTTTTAATACGGAATGTTTGCACGGACGGGATTCTTTTCTTATTTTTGCAACCGATAATATTATATTATGGAAGACAAGGAACGCATTCTGCAGCTCCGCAAGGAACTGCACGAGCATAATTACAAATACTATGTACTGAATCAGCCCACCGTGAGCGACCAGGACTTCGACATGATGATGCACGAACTGCAAGACCTCGAAGCCCGGCATCCCGAGATGGCTGACCCCGACTCTCCGACACAGCGCGTGGGCAGCGACCTGAACCAGAACTTCAGGCAGGTGACCCACAAATATCCCATGCTCTCACTCGCCAACACCTATAACGAACAGGACGTGGCGGAATGGTATGACAGCGTGAAGCGGGGACTCGACGGCGAGGACTTCGACGTGTGCTGCGAGATGAAATACGACGGCCTGTCCATCTCGCTCACCTACGTGGACGGACGACTCGTGCAGGGCGTTACCCGCGGCGACGGCGTGCACGGCGACGACGTGACAGCCAACGTGCGCACCATCCGTGCCATACCGCTCGTGCTCCCCGGCACAGGCTATCCGCACGAGTTCGAAATACGTGGCGAGATACTCATGCCCTGGAAGGTGTTCGAGCGCCTCAATGCCGAGCGCGAAGCTGCCGAGGCACCCCTCTTCGCCAATCCGCGCAATGCGGCAAGCGGCACGCTCAAGAGTCAGAACTCGGCACTCGTGGCAAGCCGGCAGCTTGATTCCTACCTCTACTATCTGCTCGGCGACACGCTGCCCACGGACGGACACTACGAGAATCTCGAGGAGGCACGCAAGTGGGGATTCAAGATAAGCGAGGGCATGAAGAAGGTGAAGACCCTGCAGGAAATATACGACTTCATCAACTACTGGGACACGGAACGCAAGAACCTGCCCGTGGCTACCGACGGCATCGTGCTCAAGGTGAACTCGCTCAGGCAGCAGCGCCACCTGGGCTACACCGCCAAGAGTCCGCGCTGGGCCATCGCCTACAAGTTCAAGGCAGAGCGCGAGTGCACCCGGCTCAACGAGGTGACCTATCAGGTGGGCAGAACGGGAGCCATCACTCCCGTGGCCAACATGGAGCCTGTGCAGCTGGCTGGCACCACCGTGAAGCGCGCCACACTCAACAACGAGGACTTCATCAAGAGTTTCGACCTGCATGTGGGCGACTATGTATATGTGGAGAAAGGCGGAGAGATTATTCCCAAGATAGTAGGAGTGGAACTCTCCAAGAGGCCTGCCGACGCCCAGCCGGTGAAGTTCATCGACACCTGCCCTGTGTGCGGTGCCAAGCTGGTGAGATACGAGGGCGAAGCCGTGCACTATTGCCCCAACGACTCCGGCTGTCCGCCGCAAATCAAGGGGCGCATCGAGCATTTCATTGCCCGCAAGGCGATGAACATAGACTCGCTCGGCCCCGAAACCGTGGACGACTATTACCGCCGCGGACTGATACATAATGTGGCAGACCTTTACGACATCACCGTGCAGGACATCAACGGCGACGGAAGCCGCACCCGTTCGGCACAAAAGATAGTACAGGGTATAGAGGCTTCCAAGCAAGTGCCCTTCGAACGCGTGGTGTTTGCCCTCGGCATACGCTTCGTGGGCGATACTTCGGCCAGGCTCATAGCGCGCCACTTCAAGACCATGGACGCCCTGCAGCATGCCACGCTCGACCAACTGCTTGAGATTGAAGGCGTGGGCGAGGTGATTGCCAAGAGCGTGATTACCTATTTCCACGACGAGCGCAACCTGCAGATTGTTGACCGCCTGAGACGCTACGGACTGCAGATGCAGCTGTCGGAAGAGCAGCTGACGGGCGGCTCTGACGTGCTGGCTGGCAAGAGCATCGTCATCAGCGGTGTGTTTGCCAAGCACAGCCGCGACGAATACAAGGCCATGATCGAGCAAAACGGAGGCAAGAACGTGGGCAGCATCAGCGGCAAGACCAGTTTCATACTGGCGGGTGACAACATGGGACCCTCCAAACTGCAGAAGGCAGAGAAACTCGGCGTGCCCATTGTCGACGAGGACACCTTCCTCAACATGCTTGAACAAGGAACAGAATAAGGACAAACAAAACTAAATCATAAAACAAAAACAAATGACAACATTAACAATTGCTATTGTCACGGTTTTCGTGCTGGGCTATCTCTGCATTGCCCTTGAAAGCCTGACAAAGGTGAACAAGGCTGCCATTGCGCTGCTGATGTTCGTGTTCTGCTGGACACTCTTCATGTTGGATCCGGGAAGTTACATTTCAAGCGCCATCGGTGACAATGTGGCTCTTGCCGTGAGTGACGTCATGGAGAAGCATCTCGGCAGTACCGCCACGACGCTCTTCTTCCTGATGGGCGCCATGACCATCGTGGAATTGGTGGACCAGAACGGAGGATTCAACTTCGTGAAGGACATGATGAAGACCAAGAGCAAGAAAGCCCTGCTGTGGCGTATTGCCGTGATGACCTTCTTCCTTTCCGCCATCCTCGACAACCTTACCACCAGTATCGTGATGATCATGATTCTGCGCAAGCTCGTGGCTGACCACAAGGACCGCATCATCTATGCCTCGCTGGTCATCATCTCTGCCAATTCGGGCGGCGCATTCTCGCCTATTGGCGACGTGACAACCATCATGCTCTGGAACAAGGGCCTGATTACGGCTGCCGGTGTTATTAAGGAAATCATCGTGCCTTCCGTTGTGTCGATGGTGGTGCCTGCCTACATTCTCTCGCTTTCGCTGAAGGGCGAGATTGTCACCACTGACAACAGTGCATCGGCTGTGGCAACGAGCGACTTCACGGCACTGCAGCGCAAGATTGTGTTCTTCGTGGGTGTGGGCGGTCTTATCTTCGTGCCCATCTTCAAGTCGATCACCCATCTGCCTCCGTTCGTGGGCATTCTCCTTATCCTCGGCTTGCTGTGGACGGTGACGGAGATATTCTACCGCAACCTGCATCGTGCCAGCGACAAGGGCGGCATGCAGAAGCGTGTGACCAACATGCTCTCACGCATTGACATGAGTACCATTCTCTTCTTCCTCGGCATCCTCATGGCTGTGGCTTGTCTGGAAACCATCGGCGTGCTGACCATGCTCGGCCAGGGCCTGAACGTGGCCTTCGACGGCAACCACTACATGGTGACAGGCATCATCGGTGTGCTCTCAAGTATTGTCGACAATGTGCCTCTTGTGGCAGGTTGCATGGGCATGTATCCCGTTGCTCCTACAGGCGACATGGCAGTGGACGGCATCTTCTGGCAGTTGCTCGCCTATTGTGCCGGTGTGGGCGGTTCGATGCTTATCATCGGAAGTGCTGCAGGCGTAGTGGTGATGGGTCTCGAAAAGATTACCTTCGGCTGGTATATGAAGCACGTGAGTTGGATAGCCTTTGTGGGTTACCTGGCAGGTATGATTATCTACTGGTTGGAGCGCACTTATATCTTCTAAGGTGCAGGCCTTTCATTGGCATAAGGGGAGTTGTACCCCGAATGCCTATAGAGGGCAACAATGAGAATCCCCTCTGTCGTCGCAGAACGGCAGAGGGGATTTCCTTTTAAACAGCAACACCTTCTGCGGATAATTATCGGCTCATGATGTACAGCTTGCTGAGGTGCAGGTTTTTCAATGGCAGGGATATGGCAACCAGTGCTCCTGCCGCCTGAAAATGAGAATCCCCCCTGCTGTCTGTTAGGACGGCAGAGGGGATTTCCTTTTAAACAGCAACACCTTCTGCGGGACAACCATCGGTACATGATGTACAGCTTGCTGAGGTGCAGGCTTTCCAAGGGCGGGGATATGGCACCAATGCTCTTGTTACCTGTAAATGAGAATCCCCTCTGCTGTCTACAGGGACGGCAGAGGGGATTTCTCTTTGTCGTTATTTCAATTATGTATTAATAAGCTGATTTGAATTCGTCAAGGAAACGGGTATCGTTTTCGGAGAACATGCGGAGGTCAGCCACCTGGTATTTCAGGTTGGTGATGCGCTCCACACCCATGCCGAAGGCATAGCCTGTGTAGACTTTGCTGTCGATGCCACAAGCCTCGAGCACATTGGGGTCTACCATGCCGCAACCGAGGATTTCCACCCAGCCGGTGTGCTTGCAGAAGCCACAGCCCTTGCCGCCGCAGATGTGGCAGGAGATGTCCATTTCGGCGCTGGGCTCGGTGAAGGGGAAGTAGCTCGGACGGAGACGTATCTTTGTGTCGGGACCGAACATCTCGCGGGCGAAGGTGAGCAACACCTGCTTCAGGTCGGTGAACGACACGTTCTTGTCGACATACAGACCTTCGACCTGATGGAAGAAGCAGTGGGCACGGGCAGAGATGGCCTCGTTGCGGTAGACGCGTCCGGGGCAGATCACGCGGATGGGTGGCTGCTGGTGCTCCATGATGCGGCTCTGGTCGTTGCTGGTGTGTGAACGGAGCAATATGTTCTTGGTCACGTCGTTCGGGTTTTGCTCCACGAAAAAGGTGTCCTGCATGTCGCGGGCCGGATGGTCGGCGGCAAAGTTGAGCTTGGTGAACACGTGGAGGTCGTCGTCGATTTCAGGTCCTTCGGCGAGTGTGAAGCCCATGTGCGAGAAAATGTCGATAATCTGGTTGCGTGTGACGGTAAGCGGATGGCGTGTGCCGAGCTTGATGGGATAGGGAGTGCGTGTAAGGTCAATGTCGTCGCTTTCGCTTTCGGCAGTTTCGGCCTGCTCCTTGAGTGTGTTGATCTTGTCGATGGCCATCTGCTTCAGTTCGTTGATCTTCATGCCCACGGCTTTCTTGTCCTCGGCAGCCACGTTGCGGAAGTCGGCCATCAGGGCATTGATTTCGCCCTTCTTGCTGAGATATTTCAAACGCAGTGCCTCTATTTCCTCTGCATTGGAGGCCGTCAGTTCGCTCACTTCTTTGAGGAGCGCTTCAATCTTCTCTAATAACATATCTGTTGTTCTTTTTCTGTTCTTCTTGACTTGCTTGGCGGCACCTGTTTCCGGGGGCGGGTAGGGGTGTCTGCCAAAAACAATGCAAAGGTAATATTTTTAGCTTAAAATAGAGCATAAATCGAAATAAAGTTGTACTTTTGCAGAAATTTGAGGGTACATTATCCTATAGTTATTATGTTTATGAAAAAAAGTGTATTATGTGTTTTTCTTGTTGCGGTCATCATCTCGTGCTGGTCTACAGGATGCACTGACAAGAAGCAGGCAAGCACCGACACGATTGTGGCAGACACGTTGCCCGCAGACACTTCAAAGGTCGACACACTCGACAACCTTATCTCGGAGACCCCAATGCCCAAGGCGGCAGACGAATTGTTCGACGATTTCATCTTCAACTTTGCCGCCAACCGCAAGCTGCAGATGAAGCGCATCAAGTTTCCGCTGCCTGTCGACAGGTTCGGCAAGCTTTCCTATGTGAAAAAGAAGCAATGGAAGATGGAACACTTCTTCATGGACCAGGATTACTACACGCTGATTTTCGACAACCGCAAGCAGATGAATCTGGTGAAGGACACCACGATAGACAATGTGGTGGTGGAGAAAATCTACTTCGGAAAGAAGTCGGTCAAGCAATATTTCTTCTTCCGCCGTCAAGGCGAATGGATGCTGGAGGGCATACGCCACAAGGGACTTTATGAGAACAAGAATGCCTCGTTCCTGAAGTTCTACGACAAGTTTGCCACCGACACCGCCTTCCAGAACCGTCATGTGAACGACCCTGTGGTGTTCACCGGGCCTGACCCCGACGACGACTTCAGCACCATGACCGGAACCATCGAGCCATGGCAGTGGCCGAGCTTCGCTCCCGAACTGCCCCACGGATTCATCTACAACATTATCTACGGACAGAAATACACCGAGAGCACGCAGAAGATTTTCGTGCTTCGCGGCATAGCCAACGGATTCGAGACCGAGCTGACGTTCAGGAAAAAGAATGGTCAATGGAAACTCATTAAACTCGTGCAATGATGAAAGACCTCAAGTCATACGACCTCTTGCCGCACAACACGTTCGGCATAGCTGCCAAGTGCAGACGCTTTGTGGAATATGCTTCGGTAGAAGAAGCCCAGTCGCTGGTGCGTTCGCTTGCCGACGCCGATTTCCCCCTGCTCATCATCGGAGGTGGCAGCAACCTGCTGCTCACGGCCGACTATCCTGCCACCGTGGTCCACTCGGCCATCAAGGGATGTGAGGCCGAAGACTGTGGTGCCAGCGTGCTGCTGCGCTGCGGTTCGGGCGAAGTGTGGGACGACGTGGTGGCACTCTGCGTGGGCAAGGGCTGGCACGGAGCCGAGAACCTCTCGCTCATTCCCGGTGAGGTGGGGGCGAGTGCCGTGCAGAACATCGGGGCCTACGGTGCCGAGGTGAAAGACCTGATAGAAAAGGTGGAGGCGGTGGAGATCAAGACCGGAAGGCTGGTGGAGTTCTCCAATGAAGACTGCCAGTATGCCTATCGGCAGAGCCGATTCAAGCACGAATGGAAAGACCGGTATCTCATCACCCACGTCACCTATCGGCTTTCGAAGACCTTCACGCCCGACCTGGAATACGGCAACATTCGTGCGGAACTGGAAACTGAGCACATCGACAAGCCCACTGCTTCAGAACTGCGGCAGGTCATCATCAGAATCAGGGAGGCCAAGCTTCCCGATCCGAAAGTGGAGGGCAACGGCGGCAGTTTCTTCATGAACCCCATTGTGGACCGCCGGAAATACGAAGAGATAGCCAAGGCTTATGACAAGGTGCCGCACTATGAGATAGACGCGGACCATGTCAAGATTCCTGCCGGATGGATGATAGACCAGTGCGGATGGAAGGGGCGCACCCTGGGTCATGCCGGTGTGCACGCCAAGCAAGCGCTGGTGCTCGTGAACCGTGGCGGAGCCTCCGGGCAGGAAGTGCTCGCACTCTGCAACGCCATCCGAAAGGACGTGAGAGAGAAGTTCGGCATAGACCTCCATCCAGAGGTGAACATCAAATAATCAGCAGACAGTAAATGAAAGTTACTATATTGGGTTCCGGCACATCTGGCGGTGTGCCCAGTTTGGGGTGCCAGTGTCCCGTGTGCCGAAGCCATGACCCTAAGGACAAGCGCCTGAGAAGTGTGGCTTTGCTCGAAACGGAGAGCACCCGCATACTGCTCGACTGCGGACCGGACATCCGCCAGCAACTTATGCCCTTGCCGTTCAGGAAGATTGACGCCGTACTGCTCACCCACATCCACTACGACCACGTGGGCGGAATAGACGACCTGCGTCCTTATTGCAAGTTTGGCGACATCAACATCTATGCCGACAGGCACACCACCGAGGGCTTGCACCAGAACATGGCCTATTGCTTCACGTCGTATCCCGGAGTGCCCAAGCTCAACCTGCACACCATCAGACCCCACGAGATGCTGACGGTGGGCGACGTGGAGGTGATGCCGGTCAGTGTGATGCACGACCGGTTGCCCATCCTGGGCTACCGCTTCGGGCGTTTTGCCTATATCACCGACATGAAGACCATTCCCGAAACGGAATACGAATATCTTAAGGGAGTGGAGATTCTGGAGGTCAATGCCCTGCGTTTCGAGGGTGAGCACCATGCCCACCAGTTGGTGGCAGATGCCATCGCTTTCTCGCGCAGGATAGGAGCCCGCCACACCTATTTCACCCATGTGACCCACCAGATAGGGTTCCACAATGATGCCAACGCCCGACTGCCCGAAGGCTTTGAGTTTGCCAACGACGGTCTGACTTTCGAGGTCTGACCGCTTGCGGAGTCGGCTTAGTCCATGCTTTCCCCCTAGCGGGCAGAACGTGCGGCGCGAAAGCGAAGCGTGCGCTGACGTGAAGTCCGTCAGTCCCCTGTCCAGTCATTGGCCCATGGCTTGGGCAACCGATGCCCACGGCCTGGGCAATGAGTGCCCAAACCGTGGGACGGAATTTGGGCATTCTGTTAGAAACCTGTTGCCTGGCAGTCGGCAGGCAGGAAAAATGCAGTTGGCCTTTTTTTCGGGTTCGTCCGGGCTTTGAAATGACACACGATGTCCGTAGTGTTGGGTAGGCATGGCTTTCAGCCCGATTGTCTGTTTCGGCTTGATGCTGGCATGCCTTCATCATTCCATACCCCGTAGAAACCGTTTGTGCCCTGCCATGACTGCCTGGGCAAGAAGCGGGAAAAAGAAAAAGCACGAGGCAACAAACGGGTGATACCCTTATGTCGCATCGTGCTTGTCCATAACAACGTCAAGCCCCAATCAGCTTATTTAAAAAAATAAGGACTCTATTTGAATTTTTTCAGGATGGGATTCCTCTTGAATTGCCTATACAGTTTCCATCCCAAGATGGCACCGTCGAGCACACCCATACCAGTGTTGAGCAGACTCATCCACCTGTTGCTTGTCTTGCTTTCCTCATTGTTGAAAAGCGAGTGCCACTTGTCTCCGATGCTCTTTTCGTCCATTCGGATTTGCTCCTTGATTTTTGCCTTGTATTCGGCAATGTCTTCGAGCGTGTTGATCTGGCCCGTGATGCTTGCGCCGGGCGTTTCCTTGGTAGTGTTGTTCATACTCAATCTTTGCTGAACAGGATGTTGGCGAAAAATCTGACCAGTGGCCTTTCAATCCACTTCTGCCTGTTGGCCACGAAGATGACGAGCAGGACGAGGTAGACGGCAGCCACGGCGCAAAAGGCGAGCGCCATGCCCAATGCAGGAGCCAGGGCATAGGCCAGGGCGAACGAGAGATAGATGAGAAGGAAAGCGAAAACGGTGAAGAACACGACAAGCACGGCAATACCGGTGAGGAGCCTCACAATCTTGTCGATTACATCGAGCTTCGCGTATTCCGACTGAAGCCCGATGTAATGCTTGACCGTTTCCACCAGTTGGGTGATGGTCTCAATATTCTTGTCGCTTGAGAACATTCCTTCGTGCGGTTTATTCTTCAGGAGCTGCGTCCTTGATGTCGTCAACGAAGTCTTCCACTTCCTTGCGACTCAGTTTCAAATTGTGTTTCTTGCAGAAATCCTCCACTGCCCCTGTGAGCTTCTCACGTGTGTCGGCACCCTTTTCGGGAGCAACCAGAAGACCCAACACTGCGCCAGCCACGGCTCCACCGAGGAATGCGCCGATATAACCTAATGATTTCATAAGCATTAATGTTTTAAATTCCACATGTTAGTTAACGTTGCAAAGATAGCGAAAGTTTTGACGCATGCTCCATATTTTTTTGTTAAAAATGTTGATAATGGGGCTTTTAACAAACTTTATGTGGCTTCAGGGTTCCTGTTTGGGCTATATTTCGTAACTTCGCGGAAAATATATTGAGTATAAGTTTAATATCTAATAAAACTGAAGAATTATGAAGAAAAGCATGGTATTTTGTGCAGGCTTGTGCGTGGCACTGGCTTTTACAAGTTGCAAGTCGAGTGAAAGCGCTTACAAGAAGGCATACGAAAAGGCCAAGGCACAAGAACAGGCTCAGCAGACCGAGAATACAGAGAACAATGCTGCACCCGTGGTGACACCACTCGTGGAGAAACCTTCGAACGAGACAACCGTGGTGGACAACTCTGACAACGTGGCGGTGCAGAAAGAGAAGCTGTCGGTGGTAGACGGTGCAGGACTGAAGAACTTTAGCGTGGTGGTGGGAGCTTTCCGCGTGAAGGCCAGTGCCGAGAACAGACAGCAGGAGCTCAAGAACGCCGGCTATGCAGCCCAGATTGCCTACAACTCAGAGCGCAACCTCTACCGCGTGGTGGCTTCCACATTCGACAGCAAGGCCGACGCCGTGCAGAGCCGCAACCAGCTCAGAAGCAAATACCCAGACGCCTGGTTGCTCTTCAACCAGCAGTAAGCCCCACAGCGACGTGGCAAGAATTTTATCAATAGACTACGGCAAGAAACGTACAGGTATAGCAGTGACCGATCCGTTGCAGATAATAGCCAACGGATTGGCCACTGTCGCTACAAGCGAGTTGATGCCGTTTCTGAAAAAATACGTATCGCAGGAAGCGGTCGAGAGGGTGGTCATCGGTGAACCCAGACAACCCAACGGCCAGCCCAGCGAGAACCTGCAGCGGGTGAGACAGTTTGTGGCTCTGTGGAAGAAGCAGATGCCCCAGATTCCCATCGACCTCTTTGACGAGCGCTACACTTCCGTGCTCGCCCATCTGGCCATGCTCGACGGCGGACTGCGCAAGAAGGCACGGCAGAACAAGGAACTGGTAGACGAGATCAGTGCAACCATCATTCTGCAGGACTATATGGCAGCTAAAAGAAGATGATTTTACCTATTTATATTTACGGCCAGCCCGTGTTGAGAAAGGTGGCCGAAGACATCACTCCCGACTATCCGGGACTGAAAGAATTGATTCCCAATATGTTTGCAACCCTTACCGAATCTGAAGGCGTGGGTCTCGCCGCTCCGCAGATAGGTCTGGCCATCCGTGTGGTGGTGATCGACCTGGATGTGCTGTCGGACGACCTGCCCGAGTACAAGGGATTCCGCAAGGCATACATCAATCCGCACATCATAGAATACGACGACGACTCGAAGAAGGAAACCATGGAGGAGGGATGCCTCAGCATACCCGCCATCCACGAGAGCGTGACACGTCCCACACGCATCCACGTGCAGTATATGGACGAGGACTTCAACCAGCACGACGAATGGGTGGAGGGCTATCTGGCACGCGTGATGCAGCATGAGTTCGACCACCTGGAAGGCATCATGTTCATCGACCGCCTGTCGCCCCTTCGCAAGCAACTCATCAAGTCAAAGTTGCGCGCCATCCTCCAGGGGCGCTTCCGTTGCGGCTACCGCACCAAGGTGCACAGGAAATAGAAACAAAAATACCACACCCTCTTATAAAAAGATGTTCAGGAAACACATAGTCTTCGTCCTTCTTTTTCTGGCAAGCGTGTCGTGTAGGGCCCAGTTCAACATAGACCGCCTTGTCAGAAGTGGTCGCATAGCCCTACAGTATGAAGACTATGTGCTTTCCATCCAATATTTCAACCAGGCCATTTCGGGCAAGCCCTACCTCTATGAACCCTGGTTCTACAGGGCACTTGCCAAATACAACCTCGGCGACTATGTGGGAGCCGAGGCCGACTGCGGCAAGGCCATATCCATCAATCCCTACATTGACGGCATGTATGACCTGCGTGCTGTGTGCCGCATCCGCCAGCAGAAATACAACGATGCCATCGGCGACTACGGAAACGCCATCCGGCTAAATCCCGCCAGTCGCGACTATTGGTATAACCGTGCCTACTGTCGCGTGCAGCTGAAAGACTATGCCCAGGGCCACGCCGACCTCGATTCCACCATCGCACGCTGGAGCAAGTTTACCGAAGCCTACTCCCTGCAGGCCGAAATATGCCTGCACGAGAACGACACCGCCAAGGCCACCCGATGGCTCGACCGCACCGTGGAACTGAATCCCTACGATGCACAGGCATGGGTGATCATGGGCCGCATCTACATGGCGCGCGGCAACTGGAAAAAGGCCGACCAGACACTCAGCAAAGCCATCCACCTGAAACCCAAGACGGTGAACAACTACGTGGACCGGGCCGTGGTGCGAGTGAACCAGAACAACTATCGCGGTGCCATGGCAGACTATGACATGGCGATAGACCTCGACCCCAACAATTTCCTTGCCCACTACAACCGCGCCTTGCTCCGAATGCAGGTGGGCGACGACAACCGCGCCATCTCCGACCTCAACTTCGTGCTGAAACTCGAACCTAACAACCTCCAGGCTCTCTACAACCGCGCCACCTTGCTCGACCGTACAGGCAACCTGCATGGCGCCATTCGCGACTACAGCAAGGTGATAGGAGAGTTCCCCAACTTCTGGGTGGGCTTGCAGAGCCGTGCCAGTTGCTACCGGCGACTGGGCATGACCGCCAAGGCCGAGATGGACGAGTTCCGCATCATGAAGGCACAGATGAACAAGCATCTCGGAGTGCAGCCGCGCTGGAGCAGGAGCAAGCTCCGCAAGGTGCGCCACCAGAGCGACATCGACGTGAACAAATACGACCAGATGGTCATTGCCGACGACAACGTGGTGGTGGAACACGACTACAAGAGCAAGTATCGCGGACTCGTGCAGAACCAGAAGGTGGACGAAGGCTTCCTGCCCATGTACATGCTGTCTTATTATAAATACGACAACGGCGTGAACGAATATCAAGCCTTCGACAGCGACGTGGAAAACTTCAATGCCAAGAACCACCCTCTGAAGAACCTCTTTGTGGCATGCAATGCACAACGCGTGCAGCTGGACGAGCAGCAGTCGAAGGAAGGACTTGCCTTTGTGGAAAAACTGACCGGGCGTCTTTCTTCTGCCCATGATGCGCAGCAGACCATGGCCCTGCTCATGCAACGGGCAGTGGCTTATGTGGCAGTGCAGAACTACGATGAGGCCCTGGCCGACCTGAACACCGTGCTCGCCACCGACAGCACCCTCTCCATCGCCTACTGGCAGCGCGCCGTGTGCGAGGCGTCCATGGCTGGCGTGGAAACTGCCGACGGATATGAGGCGAAACTCAAGTGGGCACGTGCCGAGAGCAGTTTCAACGAAGCACTCAGGTATTCGCCCAACAATGCTTACGTGCACTACGACAAAGGCGTGGCCCATTCTCTCCGCAAGGAGTATGCCCAGGCCATTGACAGCTACACGCAAGCCATCAAGTGCGACGCCAAACTGGCCGAGGCCTATTACAACCGAGGACTTGCCCGCATCTACTGCAACCAAAAGCAGGCAGGCATGGCAGACCTGAGCAAGGCTGGCGAATTGGGACTGTTCAAGGCATACAGCATTATGAAGCGCTTTGGCGCCAGCAAGTGACGGGTGTCTAAAAAAATGCTAATATTTCCGCTATATCAAAAGAAATAATTATTTTTGCAACCAAAATACACAAATAATAATAGGTTATGATTAAAATAACATTTCCAGACGGTTCTGTCCGCGAGTATGAACAGGGCGTAACTGGACATCAAATTGCTGAAAGCATCTCACCTGCTTTGGCCCGCGACGTGCTCGCCTGTGGCGTAAACGGTGAAACTGTAGAATTGAACCGTCCTATCAATGAGGACGCTACCATAGCCCTTTACAAATGGGATGATGAGGAAGGAAAACACACCTTCTGGCACACCTCGGCACACCTTTTGGCCGAAGCCTTGAAAGAACTCTATCCCGGCATCCAGTTCGGTTTCGGACCTGCCATAGAGAACGGCTTCTTCTATGACGTGATGCCTGCTGCCGGACAGACCATTTCGGAAAACGACTTCGCCAAGATCGAAGATAAGATGAAGGAACTCGCCAAGAAAAACGAGCCTGTGGTGCGCAAGGACGTGTCGAAGGCAGAAGCTCTCGCCGAGTTCAAGGCCGACGGCCAGGAATACAAGTGTGAGCACATAGAGCAGGACCTGGAAGACGGTACCATCTCTACCTATACACAAGGCTCGTTCACCGACCTCTGCCGCGGTCCTCACCTCGTGAGCACAGGCGCCATCAAGGCCATCAAGATTACCAGTGTAGCCGGAGCCTTCTGGCGTGGCGATGCCAAGCGTGAGCAGATGACCCGTATCTATGGCGTGTCGTTCCCCAAGAAGAAGATGCTCGACGAATATCTCGTGATGCTTGAGGAAGCCAAGAAGCGCGACCACCGCAAGATCGGTAAGGAAATGGAACTCTTCATGTTCTCCGAGCGTGTGGGAAAAGGTCTGCCCATCTGGCTGCCAAAAGGCACACAGCTCCGCCTCCGTCTGCAGGAACTGCTTCGCAGTCTGCTCCGTCCTTATGACTATCAGGAAGTGATCACTCCGGGCATCGGCGGCAAGAGTCTCTATGTTACTTCCGGCCACTACGCACACTACGGCAAGGACGCATTCCAGCCTATCCATACTCCCGAGGAGGATGAGGAATACATGCTCAAACCTATGAACTGCCCTCACCACTGCGAAATTTATGCCCGCAAGCCCCGTTCTTACAAGGATCTGCCACTGCGCATCGCAGAGTTTGGCACAGTGTTCCGCTATGAGAAGAGCGGTGAGCTCCACGGACTGACCCGTGTGCGCACATTCACCCAGGACGATGCTCACATCTTTGTGCGTCCCGACCAGGTGAAGAAGGAGTTCGAGAACATCATCGACATCATCTTGAAGGTGTTCGGAATCTTCGGCTTCGAGAACTATGAGGCACAGATCTCCCTGCGCGACCCGAAAGACACCGAGAAATATATTGGCAGCGACGAAATATGGAACGAGAGCCAGAACGCCATCCGTGAGGCTTGTAAGGAGAAGGGACTCCACTGTAACGAAGTGGAAGGCGAAGCTGCCTTCTACGGTCCTAAGCTCGACTTCATGGTGAAGGACGCCATCGGCCGCAAGTGGCAGCTGGGTACTATCCAGGTGGACTACAACCTGCCCGAGCGTTTCAAGCTGGAATATACCGCCGAGGACAACACCAAGAAGACTCCTGTGATGATTCACCGTGCACCGTTCGGTTCACTTGAACGCTTCACTGCTGTGCTCATTGAGCACACTGCCGGTCATTTCCCCTTGTGGCTCACACCCGACCAGGTGGCCATTCTGCCCATCTCTGAGAAGTTCAACGACTATGCCAAGAAGGTGGCCAAATACTTTGACGGCAAGGGCGTGCGTGCGCTCATCGACGACCGCAACGAGAAGATAGGCCGCAAGATTCGCGACAACGAACTCAAGCGCGTTCCCTACATGGTGATTGTCGGCGAGAAGGAAGCTGCCGAAGGTCTCGTGTCCATGCGTAAGCAGGGCGGTGGAGAGCAGGCAACCATGACTATGGAAGAGTTTGCACAGCGCATCAATGACGAGGTGGCAAAGCAACTCTCGGCAGTCAACGAATAAGAATTATCTTAACATAACCTGTTGGCGGAATTAATTTAGTGCATACTTAATTCTGCCAATGGGCTTGTCG
>CAJKDU010000033.1 GCA_905198745.1 uncultured Prevotella sp.
ATTTCTGTTTTTTATCCCAACTGGCTTATAATTCGGAAATTTTATCTAAATTTGTGACGGTTAGAAATTGAAGAGTGAAATATAATTCTCTCGGCCTATGCAAAAAAGAAACAACCTTTTAATTTTTGCCATGTGCGTTGTTTTATTGATGACAGCATGTCAAGATAATGAAGATTACCATCGTTTTTCTTCATCATTGAATACTGCGGCAGTTGACAACAAAGCGGCACAAGCTTTCTTGCTTTTGACGCATGAGCAAGAAAATGCGTATGAAAAGATAAAAAATGTTTTGGGTACCAATACTCCCCGATTTTACTTAATGCAAACCGGTTCAACCAGTGAGTTTGGACCGTATTTCCTTTTCCCGTATGTCAATGGTGAGAATGTCATAAGCGGTAGCATTATCGTACCGATGGATGAAGAACAGGCTGATATGTCAGCCAGAAAATTGATGGGTAGTATCGGCACGCCAATTGATATGAATTCTGTTTATCTGAATGAAAGAATATCTAAATTTAGCCGCTTCATATATTCCTATAATTTCAAAAAATGGGAAGATGATGGCGAAAAGGTTGTGTCTGCTCTGAGTCAGTATGCTCGTGCTATAGATGAAAACAAGGTGAAAGTCACCCGTGAAGAAGTCATTGCTCAGACGTCCCATGTTCTGCAAGGCAAATCTCGGGCATATTCTCTATTCGATAGAGTGGGTGATTTGTGTATAACTTTTAACTTGGAATATTACAAGGCACCGGCCAGGACAGATGAGGTGGAAGTGGTGGCATTGAGTTCCAAGACATTGGAAGACATCTTTCAAGAGTCGTTTAGATATAATGAATATGCTACCTCAATGCGCTTTTACCGTTTAAGCAAGGGGTATCGTTTGATGACTGTCCAGTTTCTTATCATGAGTGAGGATTTTTATGCCAAGTACCCTATGGAGTTTAAAGTGAATCACATTTTGGAAAGAGTTAGACAGAAAGTGTATGAGAAGGGTTTTAATATCACTTTCCAATATACTTACAGTTACCCTCCGCAATCTGTGGCTTTTCCTGCTACAGGAAGTGGCAGTGGTGGCAGTGGAACCGGTGGCTCACCAACAGGATCTAATCCCATTAAACCGAAGAAAAACGATGAGAAGAACTTTGTGGACGATTGCTCATCTCCAAAGGTGCAGTATAAAGAAGCGGTGAATGCCCTTGTTGATAGCATGAGAGTGGCTAATACGCAAGATAGCGACAAGCACGGCATTACGTTGGATGAATATTTACAAAAGGTTAAGGATGCAAAGATAGAGTATTCGACCACATTGGACAAATATCCAGGGTTGGACATTAATAGTCGTCCAACAATTAAGCATGAATTGAAAGATATGGTCGAGGGTACAGAAAACAAAGTGGATAATTTTGTAGGAAAACATACTGTTGCAGAACTTCATAATCATCCCAATGGAACCCCTCCTTCATTTCAAGATGTGTTGTATACAGCCAAGCAAGCAGCTGATAAGACAATTATAGGTTATAAAGCCACTTTTGTATACAATGCGAAAGACGATTCGTTTTATGCTCTATATGTACACGACAGGGACAAGGCGGCAAGATTTTATGACGAAATTAAAGACCAAATAGATTCGGAGACGATGATGTTTAAAGATAAGTCACAAATTCAGACAATATTGGAAGATTACTAGGTAAGAACGGGAACGGCAAATCTAAAAGAACAACTCTCTGCTATATTAAGATTAATGGATTGTGGATTATCATTTTATAAAATAGGCAAAGAATCTACGGTTTCATATGATGCAAAAAGTCAGTATGATAATAGTAAAAATAAAAAACTTACTTTTACAAAATGTCCATAAAATGAAAAAAATATTCATTCTATTTTATTTAATATTGAATTGTAACAATGTATTTAGCGTATCTGCAATTACAGAAGTTACAGATACTATTGCTTTTATGCAAGAACTTGTGGATTTTGGAAATCGAAACAAAGGAGCATCTGTGGCTCTTATTGTTAATCGGTTTAGAAATCGAGGTATTCATATCAAGCATTTTAGCTATAATTTCACAAGTCCATTTATTGATTCTGAAGGGAAATGTTATTTAAAATCCATCATAATTTCATATCAAAGACCCAACCAGAAGAATTGGCCTGTGTTGACCATATACATTAATGAAACAAACTGTGAATCGGAAAATTTTGAAGACAATATGAAAGCATATGAAGGTAATGGTGAACAACGCGCAGACAGGATAAAGAATCTTTTTACGATTAAAAAAGTAGAATTTGACTTTTGGCCTGTTGATTATTCGAAGACAAACAATCACTGAAAATTCATAGATATACAATAGTCTGGGATATTATTTTTGGCTCTTCCGATATTTGGAGTGATACATGATATTGTGGTATCGGGTTAGCATGACGTGTGGGCTTAAAACCCGCTTTTCTGTTTGGGACTAACGATGACAAACAATCATCACTCCAAATTCCGGAAGAACCTTATATTTCACAGTGATGCCATGATTTCCGCATTGGCATCATCCACTTCCGAGCCGTAATGGAGCGAAGGTATATCTGTGTGGTGGCCTCGGAATGGTGACCCAAGGCTTCGCTGATGACAGAAATGTCAATATGGCGGTCTCTTGCCGCCGTTGCCCACGAATGGCGTGCAACATAGAGAGTCAATTTTCCTGGCAGTCCTATCCTCGCGCCCAGTTTTTTCAGGTGGTAAGCCATGCGTGTCTCGGCATTATGATAAAGACGCAACTCTTCTTGTCTCGTGTCTGTCGCCTTGTTTTGACGACTATGATTATTGCCTGTAAGAAAAGGAAGGAGATAAGGAGAAAACGCTGTTTGACTCTTATATTTATCGACTATCTTTTGCATTTCCTTTTCCCAACGAATGGTCAGCCTTTGTCCTGTCTTACTACGGGTATAATGGAGGTATCCGTCTTTTAGGTCTGATTTGCGAAGGTGGGCCAAGTCGATGAAGGAAATACCCCGCAGATAGAAGCACAACAGAAATGTATCTCTTGCCAATTCCTGCTTAGGAGTAAATTCTTGGGTAGAATCCATATGTTTGATTTGACAGACAGAAGCAGTTGGAATGGCACGTTTCCGGGGCTTGCCAATCCCTGTATAGACATTTCTGAAAGGATTACGCTGTATTGTCAAACCTTTCTCCACTGCTTTGTTGTAGGTTGCGCGGAGTATACGGAGATAAAAGGAACTGGTATTGTTGCATACTCCCACCACGTTCTTTAGATATGCCTCAAAAGTCCGAATTTCTTCTGTATTAATTTCACTGAGGGAATTCTGTTTCTTCTGAAATGCGTATAGGTGTTGAGTGTTGTCTTGTAATGTTGCATGGTGCGGTGCTGTCCGTTCTTCAACAGCTGAGTAATAATGGTGTTCATGAACTGGAATAGCGTCTTCTTTGTTTGTTTGATTTTTGCCATAGTACTTGTTAATTGATGATAGTTATATAATACTCAAGTTTTAATTTTAGTATATGGCTTTCAGTTCGCTATCCATGCAAAGCAAGTTGCAATATCGGGTATTGCTGCAATTTACGACCTCCCGAAAAGAAAACAGGCAAAGACCAGACATTTCAAAGTCTGAACTTTGCCCGTAAATATAGTTCTGGGGGAAGATTATACTGTTTGATGATTGATACAGATACCCAACTTGTACCACTCATAGAGTTTATGAATACCCTCGTCGATATCCACCTTGTGATGCCATCCCAGACGGTGAAGTTTGCTCACGTCAATGAGTTTGCGCGGTGTACCGTCAGGTTTGGATGCATCCCATCGCAGCTCACCCCGGAATCCTATCTCTCCGACCACCTTTTCTGCCAACTCACGGATGGTAAGTTCCAGTCCGGTACCCACATTGATATGACAATTGCGCACTTCGGGATTGGCTGGGTCGAAAGTGTCCTGGAAGTCTACATTGAGCAGCACATGCACACTGGCATCCGCCATGTCCTCGCTCCACAGAAACTCACGGAGCGGTGTACCCGTTCCCCACAACGTCACAGCCTCAGGAGTGATGCCGAAACGTGCCAGTTCTGTGAGTATCTCTTCGTGAGTGTTTTGTCCATTCACGCCCTCCACTGGACGAAGGTTTAGATCGTGTTTCACAGCCTGCCAGTCGCCTTCGTTAAGGCATTTGGCAAGATACACCTTGCGTATCATGGCAGGAAGAACATGACTATTCTCCAAATGAAAATTGTCGTTGGGACCATAAAGGTTGGTGGGCATCACGGCCACATAGTTGCAGCCATACTGCAAGTCAAAACTCTCACACATCTTCAACCCTGCTATTTTGGCAATGGCATAAGGTTCGTTGGTGTATTCCAATTCAGATGTAAGCAAGGCATCCTCCTTCATGGGCTGTGGAGCCATGCGCGGATAGATGCACGTGGACCCCAGAAACAGCAGTTTCTTTACTCCGTGACAATAGCTCTCGCCTATTACATTCTGTTGAATCTGGAGATTCTGATAAATGAAATCAGCCCGATAGTTGAGGTTGGCCATAATGCCGCCCACATGGGCAGCGGCAAGCACCACGGCATCTGGACGTTCCGCATCAAAGAAAGCCTTCACAGCCACAGGATCGAGCAAGTCGAGTTCCTTGTGGCTTCTGCCTGTCAGATTTGTATACCCTCGTTGGAGCAAGTTGTTCCAAATGGCAGAGCCCACCAATCCATGATGCCCTGCCACATAGATTTTTGCATTTTTATCTAACATATCACCAGCCATAAATTACTCAGGCATTTGTGCCTTCAGATAGAGTTTCTTGACAAACTTCTTGTCGTGTTCCACCATGATGCGCACCAATTCATGGAAACTTGTCTTGGTTGGATTCCATCCCAATTCTGTCTTGGCTTTCGTAGGATCGCCCAGCAACTGTTCCACTTCGCACGGACGGAAATACTTGGGGTCTACCTCCACGAGCACCTTACCGGTTTTCTCGTCGATGCCTTTTTCGTCAACACCCTTGCCTTCCCATCGCAAGCAGATGCCCAACTCGGCAAAAGCGAGAGTGGCGAACTCACGCACGGTATGCATTTCACCTGTAGCAATGACAAAATCTTCTGGTGTGTCGTGCTGAAGAATGAGCCACATGCACTCCACGTAGTCGCGTGCATATCCCCAATCACGCCGAGCATCGAGGTTGCCGAGATAAAGTTTGTCTTGATACCCCTGTGCTATACGACAGGCGGCAAGCGTGATTTTGCGTGTCACGAAGTTCTCTCCACGCCGTTCACTTTCATGGTTGAAGAGAATGCCGTTCACACAAAACATGCCATAGCTTTCCCGATAGTTCTTGGTAATCCAAAAGCAGGCATGTTTTCTCCAAACCGCAGATGCGTACAGCCTCAAGCAGACGGAGAACACCTACGGCATCGTCTTCTGCCGTGTATTCGGGTACGTCGAAACTTACCTTCACGTGGCTTTGCGCCGCAAGATTGTATATTTCATCCGGCTTCACTTCACGGATGATGCGGATGAGCGAAGACGAATCGGTGATGTCTCCCCAATGAAGGTTTACCAACCGCTCTTTCTTCATGTCTCTCACCCACTCATCCAGATAAAGATGCGCTATGGGTCCGGTATTGAAAGAGGACGAACGGCGCAAGATGCCATGCACTTCATAACCCTAATCGATAAGAAATTCGGCAAGGAAAGACCCATCCTGTCCGGTGATGCCGGTGATGAGAGCTGTTTTCTTAGTCATAGTCATTACAGGTATTATAATAATTAATATAAAGGTATTGATATCCGAGTCTTAGTATAGATTGTTAGAGTTGAAATGTTTTTATTGGTTGCCGGAGAATTGCTTGATGCGCTGTTCCTCCGAAAGTTTGCAAATGAGAAGAGTGCCATTTTGTTCAGCCACGATATAACCATCAAGTCCCTGAATAACAACTTTCTTCTCCTGTGTGGTGTGTACAATGCAATTGTGCGACTCGTAGAGCGACACATTCTGTCCTATCACGCCATTTCCGTAAAGGTCTGTCTTGGTTTGGGTGAGGAGTGAACCCCATGTGCCAAGATCACTCCATCCGAAGTCGGACGGGCGCACAAAGATTTCTTCTGCTTTTTCCATGATGGCATAGTCAACCGATATGTTCTCACATTCGGCATAACGCTCGTCAATGATAGTTTGTTCTTCCGGTGTGCCATAGACAGGCATCAGGCTCTCAAAGAACTTGCTCATATTGGGTTGGTAGACACGGAAAGCATTGACGATGGTGCTTAAACTCCAGATAAAGATACCCGAATTCCAAAGATAGCTGGGGTCCTTGATGTATTCTTTCGCTGTGGGGAGGTTGGGCTTTTCGTGGAAAGCATCCACACGGAAGATGCCCTTGTTGCGTGCACTGCTTGAAGCGAGGTCGGCCTGTATATATCCGTAGCCAGTCTCCGGACGCGTAGGCTTGATGCCAAGAGTTACGATGGAGTCACTCTCTGAAGTGAACTGAAGACATTGGGTAATGACTTTCCGGAACTCAATGGGGTTGGTCACCAAATGATCACTCGGAGTAACCACGATGTTGGCATGTGGGTCTACCGACTTGATGCGCCAACTCACATAGGCTATGCAAGGAGCTGTGTTGCGGCGGCAAGGTTCACACAGAATGTTGGATGCGGGCACCTCTGGAAGCTGTTCACGCACCGTGTCGAAATAGCGCTTGTTGGTCACCACCCATACATTCTCCGGCAAGCAGATGCTCTCAAAACGATCGAGGGTGAGTTGGAGAAGGGAACGCCCTACTCCAAGCACGTCAATGAACTGCTTTGGTTTTTCTTCCGTACTCATGGGCCAAAAACGGCTACCTACGCCGCCTGCCATAATCACTAAATGATTGCTATTTCGTGCCATAATTCATTTCTTTTAAATTAATCTTGTTCGCAAAGTTAGCAATAAAAAGCGGAAAAGGCAGCAATTTGCCGCCTTTTTCTATTGAATCTTGCAAATCCGCAAGTTTTTGTCCTTTATCAGAATGGTTAGAGCACTTTTCCCAATGCCTCCTTCCAAGCAGCATAGGCTGAAAGATAGGCGTCACGGTCCTTCTCACAAGGTTCAATGACGGCAAGTTTCTTGAGTGTGGCAAAAGCCTCGTCATGGTCCTTATAGATTCCACACCCCATGCCTGCGCCCTTGGCGGCGCCCACACTGCCGTCTGTATCATAGAGTTCTATGGTAGCACCGCTCACTCCGGCGAGTGTGTCGCGGAACATGGGAGAGAGGAACATGTTGGCCTTTCCGGCATGAATCTTGCGTATGTCCATTCCCATGTGCTGCATCACTTCCATGCCATAGCAGAAACTGAACACGATGCCTTCCTGTGCGGCACGCATGATATGGGCACGATTGTGCTTGTTAAAGTTGAGTCCGTGGATGGAACAACCCGTTTCCCGGTTTTCGAGTACACGCTCTGCGCCATTGCCGAAGGGAATGACACTCACGCCTTCACTGCCAATAGGAACATTGGCTATAAGGTCGTTCATCTCGGCATAGGAAATACCTTCTGGTGCCACATTGCGGCGCACCCAGGCATTGAGTATTCCTGTTCCATTGATGCAAAGCAACACGCCAAGACGTTCTTGCTCACAGCTGTAGTTGACGTGGGCAAAGGTATTGACACGACTCTTGGGGTCATAGTTTACATCGCCCAGCACGCCATAGACGACACCGGATGTTCCGGCTGTTGAGGCTATCTCTCCCGGATTGAACACATTGAGGCTCAATGCGTTGTTGGGCTGGTCGCCGGCTCGGTAAGAGATGGGAGTTCCTTCCTTTAGACCTGTCTCGGTGGCAGCCTGGGCCGACACTTGCGCCTGCACAGAGAAGGTGGGCACTTGATCTGCCACAAGACTGTCATCTATTCCATAGTAATCGAGGAGTGAGGTAGCTACTTTCTGTTCCTTAAAATCCCACAGGATGCCTTCACTCAGTCCACTTACTGTGGTATTGATTTCGCCAGACAGTTTCATGGCTATATAGTCGCCGGGAAGCATGAATTTGTCTATTCGCTCATAGTTCTGTGGTTCATTGTCCTTGACCCAAGCAAGTTTGGCGGCAGTAAAGTTGCCTGGTGAGTTGAGCATGTGCTCAAGACAGAACTGCTCGCCGAGGTCTTTAAAAGCCTTCTCCCCGTAGGAAACTGCGCGTGAGTCGCACCAGATGATGGAAGGGCGCACCACTTGCTTGTCCTTGTCGACGCAAACCAATCCATGCATCTGATAGGAGATGCCGATGGCTTTGATGTCTTCACCCTTGGCTCCGGCATCCGCCATGATTTTGGCAAGACTGAGTTTGGCATTGTCCCACCACATCTGGGGGTCCTGCTCTGCCCATCCTGCCTTAACGGCAGTGATAGGTGCCTCGTGTTCGGGATAGAATGCCGAGGCCACACACTGGCCGTTCTCGACGTCAACAAGTGAAGCTTTCACAGAAGAGCTTCCGATGTCAAATCCTAATAAGTATCTTTTTGCCATAGTATTTAGTATGTTTTCGGTGTTTCAAATAATACGTGTGCCAGTATCCTTTCACTTGAACGAAATTCCACAAAGTGGCTTTTATAGGAAAACAAGTAGAGAAAAGGAACAACTGACAAAGTTTCCAAAGGAACTGGTCGGGGTGGTTATGGGAGCGAGCACTTGCGGCCATGTGAGTCGGTAAAAGCGCATCGGGTCAGTCGAACAAGGAAAGTGACTTGTCTTCGGGCACAGGCGCTACAGAGTCTTCCTGCGAGATCTCTGTGAACTGCAGCATCAACTGAGAGGTTTGCCTGGAGTTCATGTTGAGCCTATAGATTCCTTTCTGCCCCGTATGCTCAACCATAGAGTCGCCGCCCTTGCTGTTGCGCTGCAGAAAAGAATAGACGTAACGTGCCACGACCTTGATGTCCGTATCGTCAAAAAAGCTGTTGTTGGCATTATACACGTGCATGACTATCTTGCGCACAGAGAGTCCCTGCGTGCCTGCCTCCTTGAGAATTTTGATGATATCCTTGTCGTAATTCATAAAAAGTGAAAAGGAGGACCGGCAAAAACCTGCCAGTCCTCCATTATGGTTTCCTTGGCTATTTCAAGTTTAAGCCAAAGTGATGAGTTTGCCGTCGTCCTTGATTTTACCCTCCTTGAACAACCAGCCCATACCAAGAAGCACTTCTTCTTTGGTAATTTTGGCTTCCTTGGCTATTTCTGCCACACTGAGAGCCTTACCTGCGGTAGACAATGCCTGGTAGACATCACCTGCTCTAAAGCCTACATTCACTCCGTCCACAGCAATCTCTGCCTTCTTGGCAGTTGGTTTCTTGGCGGCTGGCTTTGCTGCTGCCTTCTTGGGAGCTGCAGCTGTTGTCTTCTTAACTGTTGTTTTCTTTTCTACCATAATCTATAAAGTTTAATATTATAAATTCTCAAATTTCAAACTCTTTATGGTGCAAAAGTAATCTTTTCCAGCTTAAATGGCAAAGAAAAGTTACAGGAAAATGGCATTTTCTACCATAATCCTGTAACTTATCGTTTTTTCTTGACTTACGTCAAGCTATCGTCTTATGTTTACTCTTCACTCAAGTCTACCTTGAGGTGCAGTTCGTCGAGTTGCTTGGGGTCAAGTTCACTCGGTGCGTCGAGCATCACGTCACGGCCGCTGTTGTTCTTGGGGAAGGCTATGCAGTCACGGATGGAGTCGAGTCCGGCAAGGATAGACACGAATCGGTCGAGACCGAAGGCAAGACCAGCGTGTGGCGGTGCTCCATACTTGAATGCGTTGATAAGGAAGCCGAACTGTGCCTCGGCACGTTCCTTGGTGAAGCCCAGAATCTTGAACATCTTTTCCTGCAGCTGGCAATCGTGTATACGAAGGCTTCCGCCACCTACTTCCACGCCGTTGCAAACGAAGTCGTAAGCCTTGGCACGCACTTGCTCGGGGTGTTCCTCAAGCAATGGTATGTCATCGGGATTAGGCATTGTGAAAGGATGGTGGGTTGACATGAGGCGCTGCTCCTCGTCGCTCCACTCAAAGAGCGGGAAGTCAATAATCCAGAGACAGCAGAATTTGTTCTTGTCGCGCAGGCCGAGACGGTCGCCCATCTCAAGACGGAGCGAGCACAACTGAACACGTGTCTTGTTGGCATTGTCTCCACTAAGAATGAGTACGAGGTCGCCATCCTTGGCTCCCATTTTTTCTTTCACTTCCTGAAGGGCAGCAGCATCGTAGAACTTGTCCACGCTCGACTTCACTGTGCCGTCGGCATTATACTTGATATAGACAAGTCCCTTGGCACCCACCTGTGGTTTCTTGACAAATTCCGTGAGTTGGTCAAGTTGCTTTCGGGTATATCCGGCACAACCCGGCACGCAGATACCGCCAATGTATGCAGCATTGTCAAACACGGAGAATGTACCTTTCTTGAGCACATCCATGAGTTCCACAAATTCCATGCCAAAGCGAAGGTCCGGCTTGTCCGAACCGAAACGACGCATGGCCTCGTGCCAAGTCATCTGCTGGAGCTTGGCGGGAAGTTCCACGCCACGAATCTCCTTGAACAGATGACGTGCCATATCCTCGAAGAGATTGATCACATCGTCTTGGTCAACAAAACTCATCTCACAGTCTATCTGGGTGAACTCGGGCTGGCGGTCGGCACGCAAGTCCTCGTCGCGGAAGCACTTGGCTATCTGGAAATAGCGGTCGAAGCCAGACACCATCAGGAGTTGCTTCAGTGTCTGAGGGCTCTGAGGCAGAGCATAGAACTGTCCAGGATTCATGCGAGACGGCACCACGAAGTCGCGGGCACCCTCTGGAGTAGAACCGATGAGCACCGGAGTCTCAACCTCGATAAACTGCTTGGAGTCGAGGAAGTTGCGAATAAGAATGGTCATGCGGTGACGAAGCTCCAGATTCTTGCGAACCATGGGACGGCGCAAGTCGAGATAACGATATTTCATGCGGATGTCGTCGCCGCCATCTGTATTGTCTTCTATGGTGAAAGGAGGAGTGAGACTGGGGCTGAGCACCACCAGTTTCTTGGCTATTATCTCTATTTCTCCTGTGGGGAGATTGGGGTTCTTGCTTTCGCGTTCGTTCACGACGCCCTCCACCTGTATGCAGTATTCACGGCCGAGGTGGTTGGCCTGGTCGCACAGGTCTTTGTCGTCTGCCTCATTAAACACGAGCTGCGTGATGCCATAGCGGTCACGAAGATCGGCAAATGTCATGCCACCCATCTTGCGTGTGCGCTGCACCCATCCGGCAAGGGTCACTTCCTTGCCCTTATCGGAGAGTCGAAGCTCTCCACATGTCTTTGTCCTGTACATATTTATTGTATGGTTATATTTTATCTTCGTGCAAAGGTATATCTTTTATCTTGAACTACAAAGAAGTATTATGGAAAAGTTGAAAGTGCATCCACATAGCCCGCAACGTGTCGAAAGGAAGCCCGTCTATCACATCCTAGATGTCGTTTCTATGGGTATGAGCCCTCAAATGAAGGGCGTTGTCGTCTTGGTGCTTGCCGGATGACCGCTCATCTCGCGCACGCGCGCAGGTAAAGTTTTTCGTTTTCTCACCACTATCTATTACTTTTCTTGTTATCCGACATTTTCTGCTGTATGTAAGCAAGATATAGAGAGTGATAGAAGCGTGATAGATGGCGTGACATCCCTCACATCTATCACCGATTCGCCGTTCCGTTTGTCAAGTTCAAGAGGTATGCCCGAAATCTGTTCTGCTGCTTGGGCACACGATACCCACGGCAGTGGCAATGAGTGAACAGGCTGTGGGGCCAAGCCTAAGTCTGCCACTAATGCATCGTTACTCTGCCATTAGCGCATCGACAGTCTGCCACTAACAAACTGCAACAGAACAGTATCATGACCATATCCGGTCCGGAAGTGATTGGCATACATGCGGAAACTGCAACATCTGGTATCAATTCCAAATCCGGAATGACCATCATTCTGCCCCCGTGACGACAAACATCACCTCAATTTCCGGATGGTCCCTATTATTTAAGGTGTCACGACCCCCATAAAATAAAAACGTGGATTTTATTTTATATTCCGTCCTTTTACACTAACTTTGCACTGACTATATAAAACCGGAAAAGGAAATGTTGAATTTAGACAATTTCTACAAGGCTCGCTATGTGCTGAGCAAAATCATCAGGCGCACCGACTTGGTGCACGCTCCCAAGATCAACCCCGAGTGTGACGTGTATCTGAAACCCGAATGTCTGCAGAAGACGGGATCGTTCAAGATTCGCGGTGCCTACTACAAAATATCGCAACTTTCAGAAGAGGAGAAACAAAAGGGCGTGATAGCCTGTTCGGCAGGCAACCATGCACAAGGTGTGGCGCTCGGCGCTACCGCCATGGGCATCAAGTCGCTCATCTGCCTGCCCGAAGGAGCACCCATCAGCAAGGTGGAGGCTACCAAACGGTTGGGTGCCGAGGTGTGCCTCGTGCCGGGTGTCTACGATGATGCCTACCAAAAGGCGCTACAACTGCGCGACGAACACGGCTACACATTCATCCATCCCTTCGACGACGAGAATGTCATCGCCGGACAGGGAACCATCGGTCTTGAACTGCTCGACCAACTGCCCGAAGTGGAAGCCGTGGTGGTGCCGGTGGGCGGCGGCGGACTCATCTCGGGTATAGCCTATGCCATCAAGTCGCTCAACCCCAAGGTGAAAGTCTATGGGGTGCAGGCTGCCGGTGCGGCAAGCATGGTGGCAAGCCTGCACGACCACAAGCAAGAGAAACTCGCCAGCGTGTCGACCATTGCCGACGGCATTGCCGTAAAGGAACCGGGTGCCACAACTTTTGACGTGTGCTCCAACTATGTGGACGACATCGTGACGGTGAGCGAAGACGAGATATGCGCAGCCATACTCCACCTCATCGAGAGCGAGAAGATGGTGGCCGAGGGTGCCGGTGCGGCAAGCGTGGCTGCCGTGATGTTCGGCAAGGTACCGGTGAAGGGCATGAAGACGGTGTGTGTGGTGAGCGGCGGCAACATCGACGTGACCATCCTCAGCCGAGTCATCAACCGGGGTCTTGCCAAGAGCGGACGCATCTGCACACTAACCATAGAACTGGCCGACAAGCCCGGACAGCTGGTTAAGGTGTGCGAAGTGATAGCCAACATGGGTGCCAACATCATCAGCGTGCACCACGAGCGCAACACGGCAAGCAAGAACGTGACCGACTGCGTGCTCCGGTTGGCTGCCGAAACCAAGAACCTGGAGCACGTGGAGGCCATCAAGCGTGCTCTCATCGACAATGGCATGAAGATAAGAGAAAACATTTAAACATAAACTTTTAAAACAACAAGACAATGGAAGCTATCCACACAGAAAAGGCTCCTAAGGCCATAGGTCCTTACAGCCAGGCAATCAAAGTAGGCAACATGGTATTCGCCTCAGGCCAAATTCCCGTAGATCCAGCCACAGGCGAATTTGCCGAGGGTGGCATCAAGGGACAGACACGCCAGTCGCTCACCAATGCGCAGGCCATCCTGAAAGAGGCCGGCACCGACCTTTCCAAGGTCATCAAGACCACCGTATTCCTTTCAGACATGGGCAACTTTGCTGCCATGAACGAGGTCTACGCCGAGTTCTTCCAGCAGCCCTACCCTGCACGTTCGGCTGTGGCAGTGAAGGATCTGCCCAAAGGCGCACTCGTGGAAATAGAGTGCATCGCTGAACTGTAAGGCTTTCTGCCCATAAAAAAGACAAGGAGTGAAAGGATTTGAACATCATTTGTCAAATCCTTTCACTCCTTGCTTGTTTATACCAATGTTCCGCAGCCCCTTGTCAGAAGCCGTAAGGATTCATCTCCTTGTATTTTCGGTTGAGCTTGTCTTCTATTCCCTCTGCCGTGAACTCCCCGTTCACGTCCTGTGCCTTGTCGGGCTCAAGTTCGAGCACCTTCTGCATGTCTTCCGCTGCCGCCTGGCTCTCGCCACGCTCATAGCGGATGGCGCCACGCTCCTTGTAAGCTTCAAGCCGGAAGGGATTGGCATCGAGCACCTTGCCATACCAGTCCACAGCCTCGTCCTTATGGGCCAGACTGTTCTCCACTCTGGCCTTAAGCAGCAGGGCATCTTCCGATTGCGGAGCAAGCTTGAGCATGGTGTCGGCATCAGATGTGGCGCCCGCTTTGTCGCCCATCTTGAGTAGCGTTTCGCCACGGAGCAACAGGGCCTCCGCATAGTCGGGATCCACCGAAACGGCCTTGGTGAGCATGGCTATGGCATTGACCACATCGCCCATGCCCAGACACGACTGGGCATAGAGGAAATTCACCTCTGCATTATCACGGTCCAGGAGCATCGCCTTCTCGGCAGCCTCGCCCATGGCCTTGTAGTCCTCCATCATGTATGCCACACGCGCCATCCTGACGAACACCTGAAGGTTGTCGGGACATGCCTCGGCAATGAGCCGCAACTGCTCGTAGGCATCAGCCGGACGGCGTAGTGCCACATAAACTTGCGACAGATAATCACGTGTCTCAAGATCATCCTTAATGTCGAGGGCATGGGTGAAGCACTGCACGGCATATTCAGCCTCGTGGCTGCGCATGGCGCGAACGCCATCATATTTCAGCACGTCAAAGTCGCGCTCTGTGCGGGTAACGGGTTGAGAGGTGGCGGAGGTGTCTTCATCCGACTTGATTCCGAAGAGTTTCTTGAACAGGTTCATTTCTTTTTCTTTTTGTTTTTGCTTGTCAACTTGTCAAACACCTTGCCGGTCATCACGTCTGTGCCCTGAAGCTTGGCCCAGCACTGGGTGTCATTCACGAACTCCTCGCCTGGCTTGCGGCTACGCACAAACACGTAGCGTTGGTTGATGTAGCCCTCGGCACCGTCCTTGGCAAGCACATAGCAATACAAGGTCTGCTTGTAGGAAACCACCTGTCCGCCTTGCTCCTCGGTGGTGGTGAGCCAGTCGGTCTGGGGAATCACGCAAGAAACGATTTCGGCTGAGGGATACTTGCGGAGCAACTGTGTGCCACATTCATTGCGCATCTCGCGCCCGTCGGTTCCTTTATACAGGTTGACATCATAGACTGGCATATAGTAATTGCCGTCGACAAGCACCTTATAGTTTCCTTCCTTGGAAAAGAGCCCGTCGGCAGTATAGCTCACCTCGTCCTTTACCTGTTTCCAAAAGCGCGCCATCTTGCCGGCTATGGTCTGATCTTTGGTCGTGTCGGCAGACTGCGCCTGGGCAACTGTTGCCCAGCCAAAGGCGGCAAGGAGCATGAATAGGGATGATTTCATAGGCATTGTGTTTCTGTTTATATAGGATTGCAAAATTAGACAAAAATATCGGACGGTGCAATTTCTTTCACGCTAATTTGGTAAACATTGTACATCAAGCCTTAAAAAGGCTGAATATTGTTTGCGTTTTCCTCATTTGGAGTTATCTTTGCACAAAGACCTTCTAAAGGAAATGGTTATGAAAAGACATATACTCACATTTATGCTCATGCTCACGACTCTCACACTGGCCGCACAGGACAAACGCCTACAGCGGTTGCCCGGCACCAATATGATTACCACGCAGCCACGCCCCATCACCAGCTACGAACGGACAGACGGTTTCCTGGCTGCCCCACTCCATCATGGTGAACGCATTGAAACTTCACCCAATGACATACCTGCCGAAGCGACTGCAGCAGACACGACCACGCTTCATCTACCCGCTCTTGACGATTCAGGAAGGGTGCAACCCATGGGACGATGGCCCATGTCGTGGTGGGGCGGATATTCCAACTGGGACCTCCATCCTGGCCTCAACGTGAACGTGGGGGCTTCGGTGACTACTACGTTTGGCAAAGGCGGACTGAGTGGAGCGGGTTTTGCCCAGCATATCTCGATGATGTATGCTGTGCCGCTCACCGAAAGGTTGTCGCTTGCGGTAGGAGGCTATTTCAACAACATGGACTGGGGACGGATGAGTTGCCGACAGGCTGGCATCAATGCCGTGCTCGGCTATCGCTTTGATGACCATTGGGAGGGCTACATTTATGCCCAAAAGAGCATTGTCAGACAATCCAAGCGCGTGCCTTACCCGCTCATGGACCTCGGTGGCATGGGCGACCGCATCGGTGCTGCCGTGAGATACAACTTCAGTCCTTCGTTCAGCATACAGGTGAACGTGGAAGGGTGTAGGCAACCGGCATACCAGGGTTTCCACACTTGGGATGACTTACCTTCCGGAAACAGGAAGCGACCATAGCCTTCCATACTTTTTTATGATCCTGTCCGGTATAGGGGAAGGCTCCTCATGCCATAAAACATCGTCTCCATGATAAGCTGACCGAAAGCCGAAACCGTATGTAGCCCATGACAAGCAAAGCGGCGAAAACGCATTCAGCCCGTTTATTATAGGCAAAAACTCAGGAAAGACAAGACACACTCTCATTCCGTACAGCCATTTTTTGATTTGTCTTACGCGCGCATGCGCACGCACGTAAAATTTTTCAAAACCATCTATCACCTATCACTTTTTCTTGTGTTTTTACACATTTCGTCTGATTTTATAGGAATTACACCGAGTGATAGATGAGTGATAGATGGAAAATATCTATCACTTTTCACCCCAAACGAGCGTATAAACGGCATGAAAAGGTACACGTCAGCAAAAGTTAAAAGGATTGCCCCAAAACAGCCCCATGATTTGGGCAATCGATGCCCACGCCTTGGGCACTCATTGCCCACGGTTTTGGCAACCGTAAAAACCTGCCGTTAGCCACGTGCAACTCGGCCGTTCAGTTATGCCAACGGCAATGGCATTGCCTTCACACTCAGGCATCAACAATGAACCACAACCCACATAAAACAAGAATTCCAAATGACACCACGTCATCTGGAACCCTTATTTTGTAAGTCTATTGTCTATTCAAATCGTTACCTGAATATGCTTACAATCTTAATACCTAAACTAAAACCTGAAATCCTAAACAAAATCAATCTTTACCTAAAACCAATAACCAAACTAACAATCTTTATTTACCTAAACTAAAACCTAAACTTTTACTTGTTTTCTTTTGACACTGCAAAGGTATGACTAATTCCTGTGTGCGCAAACAATTATTGGTATATTTACTCAAAATGCGCCTCTTTATTGATATATATCAAGCATTGTGTGCGCACACAATATATTTTTTCTTTGATTTACATTCTTTTTCTACGAGTTGTGAAAACAGTTAATCGTGTGTTAACATGGGGTGGATTGGTCGGAGTTTAGTAACTTTGCACCATAGATCATATAAACAACACAAAAACGATGAAGAGAATAGACCAAGAAATACTCCACATAGCGGTACCCTCAATCGTGAGCAACGTCACCGTCCCACTATTGGGACTGGTCGACGTGACCATCGTCGGCCACATGGGCAGTGCCGCCTACATAGGTGCCATAGCCGTGGGAAGCATGATTTTCAACGTGATTTACTGGGTGTTCGGGTTCCTGCGCATGGGCACAAGCGGCATGACATCGCAGGCTTACGGAGCCCGCGACTGGCAAGGATTGTCACGGTTGCTCGTGCGGGCACTCACGGTTGGCATCGGCGTGGGCATGCTGTTCATCGTTCTCCAAAGTTTCATCCGCCATGGTGCCTTGGCGCTGATGCATCCCACACCCGACATTCGCCTCTACGCAGCCGCCTATTTCAACGTGTGCGTGTGGGGTGCACCAGCCATGCTCGGGCTATACGGACTCACAGGATGGTTTATTGGCATGCAAAACACCCGACTGCCCATGATGGTGGCCATATTCCAGAATGTGGTCAACATTGTGGCAAGCCTCTCCTTTGTCTATATAGGAGGCATGAAGGTGGAGGGAGTGGCACTTGGCACACTCACCGCCCAATGGTCAGGATTCCTGTTGGCAGTCCTGATGCTTCGCCTGCGCTATCGCAGACTGTGGGTCTATATGCGCCTTGGCGCGCTAAAGGACCGGGCAGCCATGTCACGGTTCTTCACCGTAAACCGCGACATTTTCCTGCGCACACTCTTCCTGGTAGCAGTCAACCTCTTCTTCACCTCGGCTGGCGCCCGGCAAGGAGCGGTCATCCTGGCGGTCAACACGTTGCTTTTCCAACTGTTCACTCTCTTTTCCTATGTGATGGACGGATTTGCCTATGCCGGTGAGGCTGTGGGCGGCAAATACTACGGAGCGCACGACGGCGAAGCGTTTCAGCTCACCAAACGGCATCTTTTTGCTTGGGCTGTGGGAATGACAGTGGTTTACACCTGTGTGTATCACTGGGGCGGCGAATCGTTTCTGCACCTACTCACCAACAATGATGGTGTGGTCAAAGCCTCGCTCGCCTATCTGCCATGGGCGGTATACATTCCCATGGCAGGTTTTGCAGCCTTTGTGTGGGACGGACTCTACATCGGAATGACTGCCACGAGAGGCATGCTCATATCATCGGTTGTGTCGGCTGTAGCATTCTTTGCCGTGTATCTTTCTTGCTCGAACATCATGGGCAACCACGCTCTTTGGCTCGCCCTCCTGGTATATCTCGCCATGCGAGGTATCGTGCAGACCATCATTGCGCCCAAGGTAAGTTGACCCGCAAGCCATCATTCCTTGGCACAACGGACAGGGGGAAAGCGAAAAAAGAAGGATTTCCAGCAACTGCCGCAAAGGAAAAGAAAAAGGTGAAAGGAAGCCGGCTGAAGTTTCTCCGGTTTCCTTTCACCTTATCTTTATAGGGAATAAACAGACAAGGGACTAACCTTGTATCAACTCTTCCTTCAGAAATCGGGCAGTTTCGCCTTTCCCGCCTGCCACAATTTCCTCGGGTGTGCCGCTTGCCACAAGGTGTCCGCCCTTGCGTCCTCCATCCGGTCCCATGTCGATAATATGGTCGGCGAGCTTGATGACGTCGAGGTTGTGCTCAATGACCACTACCGTGTTGCCCCTGTCTACAAGGCGCTGAAGCACTTCCATCAATATGCGGATGTCTTCAAAGTGAAGTCCTGTAGTGGGCTCGTCGAGGATGTAGAGCGTCTTGCCCGTATCACGTTTGCTCAATTCGGTAGCCAATTTCACGCGCTGACTTTCGCCTCCGGAAAGCGTTGTAGAAGGCTGTCCGAGTTTGATATATCCCAGTCCTACATCCTGCAGAGTCTTGATTTTCTGAAGAATGGACGGCACGTTGGCAAAGAACTCCACCGCCTGGTTGATGGTCATGTCAAGCACGTCTGCAATGCTCTTGCCTTTGTAGCGCACCTCAAGGGTCTCGCGGTTATAGCGCTTGCCGTGGCACACCTCACAGGGCACCATCACATCCGGCAAGAAGTTCATCTCTATGGTCTTGTAGCCGTTGCCGCCACAAGCCTCGCAGCGTCCGCCCTTCACGTTGAAAGAGAAGCGTCCTGGTTTGTAACCGCGTATCTTGGCTTCCGGCAGCCCTACGAAGAGCGAGCGGATGTCGGAGAACACGCCTGTATAGGTGGCAGGATTGGAACGTGGCGTGCGCCCCAACGGTGACTGGTCCACGCTGACCACCTTGTCTATATTTTCCAGACCTTCTACAGACTTGTAGGGCATTGGGGGCTTGAGCGAGCGGTAGAAGTGCTGGCTGAGTATAGGCTGCAGGGTTTCGTTGATGAGGGTTGACTTGCCGGAACCGCTCACACCGGTAACCACAATCAGTTCACCGAGCGGGAAACTCACATCGACATCTTTGAGATTGTTGCCCGAGGCGCCATGCAGGACGATGGCCTTGCCATTGCCCTTGCGGCGTGTTGCGGGCACTGCGATGGTGCGCTCGCCATTGAGATACTGGCTGGTGAGGGTATGCTGGGCAAGCATTTCCTGTGGCGTACCCTGGAACACAACTTCTCCACCCTTGCGTCCCGCCTTGGGCCCTATATCCACTATGTAGTCGGCATTGAGCATCATGTCCTTGTCATGCTCCACGACGATGACCGTGTTGCCCAAGTCGCGCAGTTCCTTCAGGCTTCGTATGAGCCGTTCATTGTCGCGCTGATGCAGTCCTATTGATGGCTCATCGAGAATGTAAAGCACATTGACCAGTTGCGAGCCGATCTGTGTAGCCAGACGTATGCGTTGGCTTTCTCCACCTGAAAGTGTGGCAGACTGGCGATTGAGTGACAAGTAGTCGAGACCTACTTCGAGCAGGAAGTCGAGTCGGGTGCGTATTTCCTTGAGTATTTCGGAAGCAATCTTCTTCTGTTGTGGCTCAAGATGCTCCTCTGCCTCATCGAGCCAAGCTCGGAGTTCGGCAATGTCCATCTCTGCCAACTGCGCTATGTTCTTGTCCCAAATCCGGTAGCTGAGAGCCTCACGATTGAGTTTCTGTCCATGGCAGTCGGGACATTTCACCGTAGTGAGGAACCGTTCGGCCCACTTTTGGTTGGAGACGCTGTCGTCATAATCCATCGCATTTTGCAGGTAGGCCACCAAGCCATTGTATTCCGTGAAATAGTCCGAATTGGTATGCACCAGCGACTTGTCGATCTTCACCTTCCCCATCGTACCGGTCAAGAGTTCGTCGAGGGCTTCCTGGGGAATGTCCTTCACGGGAGTTTTCAGCGAGCATTCATAGGGAGCAAGAACAGCTTCCATCTGCCAGAAGATGAGTTGGTTCTTGTATTTGCCCAAGGGGGCAATGGCTCCTTCACGGATGTTGAGTGAAGGGTTAGGGATTACCTTGTCCATGTCTATTTCGTCAACATAGCCAAGTCCTTTGCACTTGGGGCAGGCTCCTTCCGGAGAGTTGAAAGAAAAGATGTTGGGAGCCGGGTCTTTGTAGGCGATGCCCGAGGTGGGACACATGAGGCGTTTCGAGAAAAACTTCGCCTCACCGGTGTCATTGTCCATGACCATGATGAGTCCGTCACCCTGCTTCATGGCTGTGGCAACAGTCTTGCGCAGTCTTTCCTCATCTTTATCCTGCACGGCGAGCCTGTCCACAACAAGTTCAATGTTGTGGTTCTTGTAGCGGTCCACCTTCATGCCACGTTCTATGTCCTTTACCTCACCGTCCACACGAACATAGAGGTAGCCTTTGCGGCGCAGGCTCTCGAAGAGTTCGCGGTAGTGTCCCTTGCGGTTACGAACCAACGGAGCGAGAACAAGAATCTTGCTGCCGGCATAGTCGTGGAGAATCATCTCCACCACACGTTCCTCTGTGTACTTCACCATCTTTTCGCCCGTCATATAACTATAGGCCGTGCCGGCACGGGCAAAAAGAAGTCTGAGATAATCATAGATTTCCGTGGTGGTTCCTACCGTAGACCGTGGATTCTTGTTGGTAGTCTTCTGTTCTATGCTGATAACCGGACTCAAACCGGTTATCTTGTCCACATCAGGACGCTCCATGCCGCCAAGGAAGTTGCGGGCATAAGCCGAAAAAGTTTCTATGTAGCGTCGCTGGCCTTCGGCAAAAATGGTATCGAAAGCCAATGACGACTTGCCGGAACCTGAGAGGCCCGTGATGACAGTAAGCGAATTGCGGGGAATAGTCACGTCCACATTCTTGAGGTTGTGCACGCGCACTCCCCAAACATTTATCTTGTTGTCTTCTTTCTGCATGATATTGGTATTACTCTTCCACTTGTCCGTTCGTCTCGTCGTATCCGCGGAGCAGGTTCACGTCTTTCTTGATTTTATACGTCTTGCCGTCGGCACCCTTCGCCTTGACCAGGCAGAAGTAGACGCCCTGTTTCACTTCCTTTCCTTTGAAGGTGCCGTTCCATCCCGTAGAGGGGTCTGTCCAATCAAAGAGTTTCTGTCCCCAGCGATTGTATATATAAGCATGAAATTCCGTGATGCTCTTGTAGTCGCTCTTGGGCTTATATATGTCGTTGATGCCGTCACCATTAGGCGAGAAGGCATTGGGCATTTCAAGTTTGCTCTCGCTGATAGTCACACGTATGGGACCCGTTTCCTGCCAATAGTCTTTAGTATAGGATATGGTGTCTGTGCCGTGAACGAAGACTGCATAACACACCACCATGTGGGTGCCGCTCTGGTTAAAAGTATATTCCGTATCCTGGTCATAGCGCACCAAGTAGGGTGAATCCTCACTGCCTTGGGTGTAGAACCTCCATTCGTAATGAGCCTCATAGTCGCCCACGTTTTCCGGATTGGCACTAAGACGTGCCGTCACGGGTGCCGAGCCGGAAAATTCAGTCGATGTGTCTTCATTGCCATCGGGGTCGGTAAACACAGCCGAAGGCGAGATGGTGGGCACATCGTCAGCCCAACCAACTGCGGTGAAAGTCACAAGTAATAACAGGGAAAATATCCTTTTCATTTTATCTCAGTTGTCGTGAATTGAAAAACACACAATGCAAGCTCATGGCAGAGAAACGTCCACGGTCTGTCGTCTGCGTGCCTATATCAGCTTGCAAAGATACGCATTTTCTCCATACAGATATCCAATCTCGGCCGAAAAGTTACCCCGAATCACGAAAATGGAAACGTCAGCGCCAATTCGCTGTAGACCTTTAGGTCTTGTTCAAAACTTTTTTATTACCTTTGCCACCAGATATAAAGAAACTATGAACAAGACTTTAAGATATTTCATGGCGCTTGCACTGGTGTTCTTCGCATTAGACTTGCAGGCACAAACCTCGAGCACTAAGTGGCGCGAGGTGCACAAGGTGAAGAAAAAGGAAACCATATTCGGCATTGCCAAGAGCTATGGCATCACTATCGAAGAGCTTATCAAAGCCAATCCGGAGATGAACAAACAGGGCTATGAGCTGAAGAAAGACGACTACATCTTTATCCCTTATCCCGCCAGCCAAGCTTCACAGCCGCAGGCCAAGTCGACTGCCGGCCAACCCCAAGCCAAGCCTGCAACTGAGGCGCAAGGCCAAGTCATCCGTGTAGGTGTGATGTTGCCGCTGCACAACGTGGACGGCGACGGCCGGCGCATGGTGGAATACTACCGCGGCATGTTGCTCGCCTTTGACCAGCTTCGCCTTCAAGGCTACCACATTGACGTCCGTGCCTGGAACGTGCCACAGGATGCCGACATCCGCAGCGTGCTTCTTCAGGAAGGCGCCAACAAGTGCAACATCATCTTCGGACCGCTCTACTCGTCTATGGTCAGCCCCTTAGGCGATTTCTGCAAGGCATACGGCATCAAACTCGTCATTCCTTTCTCCATCACAGGCAACGAGGTGGCACAGAATTCCAATATCTTCCAGATTTACCAGCCACAGGCCCAGTTGACAGAGAGTGCTATCCGCGCCTTCACAGACCGCTTTGCGCAATACCACGCAGTGTTCATCGACTGCAACGATGCAACAAGCGACAAGGGTTCGTTCACTTTCCCTCTCCGCAAGCAACTGGAGGCTAAAGGTATCAGCCACAGCATCACCAACCTCAATTCTTCCGAACCCATGTTTGCCAAGGCGTTCAGTAGCGAGAAGCCCAACGTGGTAGTGCTCAACACAGGCAAGTCGCCACAACTCAACGCAGCCTTTGCCAAACTGGCAAAACTCTCCGGCGTGCGAATCTCACTCTATGGCTACACGGAATGGCTAATGTATGAAAAGTATGACCTGCAGAACTTTTTTAAATACGATACATACATTCCTTCCACCTTTTATTATAATGGAGGTTTACGCGACACCAAGACTATCAACACAAACTATCGCAACTGGTTCAAGGCCGACATGATGGAAGCCTTGCCGCGCTTTGCCCTTACAGGCTACGACCAGGCCATGTTCTTTCTCCGCGGCTACCGCAAACAAGGCAAGGACTTCACTGGTGCCAAGGGATCATTGGGTTACAAAGCTCTCCAATCACCCCTCCACTTCAAGAAAGTGGGCAACGGCGGCTACCAGAACGAGAGTTTCCTGTTGGTACACTACACCCGTTCGGGCAATATTGAAGCCATCAATTATTAACATCCACCATTCATGAACAACAAGTCAGCAACGCTCCGCACCCTTCTCGTGGCAATGCTTTTCGCAACATGTGCCACTCTTCAGGCGCAGATAGGAAGCCACCGCAACGATCTCAGCGTGGGCGTCAACGGAGGCTATGTGATGAACTCCGTGGGCTTCGACCCGAAAGTCCCCCAAAAACAAGCGGGTGGAATCACGGGAGGACTATCCGTGCGTTACGTCTGCGAGAAATACTTCAGTACCATTTGCTCCATCCTTGCCGAAGTGAACTATGCCCAACTGGGATGGAAGCAGAAGATTCTCACCACAGAAAACCAACCCGTGGTGAACCCTGCCACAGGCTTGGCGGAGGAATACCAACGCACCATTAACTATGTGCAGATACCTGTCTTTGCCCATCTGGCATGGGGCAAAGAAAAGAAAGGCGTGCAGTTTTTCTTCCAGGCAGGCCCGCAATTAGGAATCTTTCTGAACGAGAGCACCAAAGCCAACTATCCACTCGATGCCCCCGCCACTGACCTGCGCTCCAACACCATTACCGCCCAAGAGACCATGCCCGTGGAGAAAAAGATAGACTACGGTATAGCTGCCGGCTTGGGCATTGAACTGAGCTTCCCCAAAGTAGGACATTTTCTTCTTGAAGGCAGATACTACTACGGACTCGCCAACATCTACGGAAACTCCAAGCGCGACTACTTCGGGAAGTCGAACAATGGTACGGTGAACGTGAAACTCAGCTATCTCTTCGACATTACAAAGACAAAAAACTAAACATATAAACCATAAAACTCAAGACAAATGTTTGAAAACCAACCGAAAGGTCTATGGACCTTAGCACTCGCCAACACCGGAGAGCGTTTTGGCTACTACACCATGCTCGCAGTGTTCGCACTCTTCCTCGGTGAGAACTTCGGCTTCGATGCCGGCACGGCATCCGAAATCTACACATGGTTCCTCACCGCCGTTTACTTCCTTCCGCTCTTCGGCGGTATGGCTGCCGACAAGTGGGGCTACAACAAGATGGTCATCATCGGCATCCTCATCATGTTCCTCGGCTACCTATTCCTGTCCATTCCACTCGGTGGAGGTAGTGTGGCCGTAGCCGCCATGGGAGCTGCCCTGCTGCTTGTCAGTCTGGGCACAGGTTTCTTCAAGGGCAACCTTCAAGTTATGGTGGGCGACCTCTATAACGAAAAGCGCTATTCCGCACAGCGTGACTCGGGCTTCTCACTCTTCTATATGGCCATTAACATCGGCGCCCTCTTTGCTCCAACAGCAGCTACACGCATCATGGCATGGGCGCAAACTTCACTGGGCTACTCCAAAGCGGACTCTTACCACTTTGCATTTGCCGTGGCATGTGTTTCGGTCATCGTGTCCATCCTCATCTACTTCCTTGGTCGCCCCACCTACAAGCAAGTGCTGACTGCCGACAAGAAGAAGGAATCGGGCACGAAAGAGGTGCAGGAAGAAGAAATGAGTCCTGCCGAAACGAAAGAGCGCATCGTGTGCCTCACCCTTGTGTTTGCCGTGGTCATCTTCTTCTGGATGGCTTTCCACCAGAACGGACTCACGCTCACATGGTTTGCCGATGAATTTACAGCCCGTTCTGCCACCGGTGTGACAGGTATGGAGTTCAGCGTTATCAACCTCGTGTGGTGCATCTTTATGGTGTTCGGCATCTGCGGCTTGCTGTCAGGTGGCTCCACCAAATCAAAGATCATCAACGCAGCCCTCATCATAGTGCCCGCAGCCATTCTCGTCTGCACATACATAGAAAGTGGTTCAGACGTTGTTGCCATTGACGCGCCCATCTTCCAGCAGTTCAACCCATGCTTTGTGGTTGCTCTCACACCTGTGAGCATAGCCCTCTTCGGATGGCTTGCACGCAAGGGCAAGGAGCCCAAGGCTCCCGTGAAGATTGGTCTTGGCATGCTCGTGGCAGCTTGTGCTTACCTGCTGATGACCGTTTCAAGCATCGGCCTTCCCGCCACAAACCATCCGGAACACGTGGCCGACGTAAGCCCCAATCTCCTTGTAAGTACATATCTTATCCTCACTTTCGCAGAGTTGCTGCTCTCCCCCATCGGCATTTCTTTCGTCACCAAAGTAGCTCCTGCCAAATATAAGGGAATGATGATGGGCGGTTGGTTTGTAGCCACTGCCCTCGGCAACAAACTCGTGTCCATCCCCGGCCACATGTGGGATATGCCTCTGCCCATTGTATGGGGCACACTGATGGTTATCTGCCTGCTCGCCGCCCTCTTCATCTTCTCCATTATCAAGAAGCTGAACAAGGTGAGCTAAGCAGTTCGCTGTGTCGCTCAGCAGACACGAACCTTACGGATAGCCGTACCGCACATCTGTCATGATGAACGGTACGGCTATCTTTTTTCAGGTTCTTCCGGAATTTGGAGTGATGATTGTTTGTCATCGTTAGGTCCAAATAGAAAATCGGGTTGAAAGCCCAACCTCTACCCAACCCAGGGCAAGCGTTGTTTGCAAACAACAGGCACTTTTAGGTCTCGTTGGGGCTATTGTTTGCAAACAATAGTCACTTTTGGTCTCGTTGAGGGTCTTGATCGCGATCAACAGGTACTTTTACTCAAGTTTCGGATTTAGATTTCAAGCCGTTTGAGCATATCACCCCAATCAGTAGTCATATACTTGGTATTGCCCATCTTTGCCATACCGAGAA
>CAJKDU010000034.1 GCA_905198745.1 uncultured Prevotella sp.
GGATTGGAGCGCTTGTCGCTCAGACAGATAACCTCTTTTTGCGACTACTCCCAAAACAGGCCCTAAAAAGTGTGACACCCCAGAAAGCCAGGGAGTACCCCTGCCAAACTGTTGCCGAAAAAGGGCAAAAAGCGGAGTTGGAGAGGGAAAAGCGCGTTAATTCAGTGTTAAACGGTCACGATTGCACACAAAAAGTCGGGTAGAAAAAAAACACTTTTTCTCTCGACTATGGCAAGAACTATCCATCGCCGAGAGAAAACTTTCATTTTACCCCGAAGTTATTGCTCACGTTAAAAATGTAACGCTAACGAATGTTAACGCACGTTTTCCACTTGCAGACACCACGCACATTTAGACTTTCTGTCCGCCTACACATACGACCCCAAGCCGCCAACCATGGACGGCAACCCGAACCGAAGAACCACATTCCACCCCATAGAACCCCATTGGCACCACCCTACCCGCCATGCAAACCCGCACCCGGAATAAAAAATAAAAACGAGTTTTATTTTTTATTCCACCCATTTGCACTACCTTTGCAGGCAAATACACCAAAACAAAATGTTAGAACAAGCTACAAGAGAGCGCATCATCGCCCTCATCAACAAAGAAGTGGTGCCTGCCATCGGCTGCACCGAACCCATGGCCGTGGCACTCTGCACCGCCAAGGCCGCCACAGTGCTGGGCAAGAAGCCCGAAAACATCAACGTGTTCCTCAGTCCCAACATGCTCAAAAACGCCATGGGCGTGGGCATACCGGGCACAGGCATGATAGGACTGCCCATAGCCATCGCACTGGGCGCACTCGTGGGCAAACCCGAATACGAGTTGGAAGTGCTCAAGGACCTCACACCCGACACCCTCGAAGAGGGAAAACAATATATCAAGGGCGACCACATCGACGTGAAGCTCAAGGACGGCATCACCGAGAAGCTCTATATAGAAGTGACGTGCGAGGCTGACGGCGAAAGCGCCACAGCCATCATTGCCGGCGGACACACCAACATCGTGTATGTGGAGAAAAACGGCAACGTGGAACTCGACCGCCGCACCGCAGGCAGCAGCGAGGAGGAAAGCGACGACATCAAACTCAACCTCCAGCTGGTGTACGACTTCGCCATGACCACACCCGTGGACGAAATAAGATTCATCCTCAAGACCAAGGAATACAACCTGCGCGCCGCCAAGGAGTCGCTCAAGGGCAACTACGGCCACTGTCTGGGCAAGACCATGGACCGCCCACTGAGCCACGGCATCTTCGGCAACAGCATCTTCTCGCACATCATCGCCCGCACCGCATCGGCCACCGACGCCCGCATGGGCGGAGCCATGATTCCGGTGATGAGCAACAGCGGCAGCGGCAACCAGGGCATCTGCGCCACCAACCCCGTGGCAGTGTATGCCGAGGAGAACGAGAACACCGAGGAGGAACTCATCCGCGCACTCACCCTGAGCCACCTCACCGCCATCTACATCAAGCAGAGCCTGGGCAAACTCTCGGCTCTCTGCGGATGCGTGGTGGCAAGCATCGGCAGCAGCTGCGGCATCACCTACCTCATGGGCGGCGACTACGAGAAGATCTGCCACTCGGTGAAGAACATGATTGCCAACCTCACGGGCATGATCTGCGACGGCGCCAAGCCCAGCTGCGCACTGAAGATATGCTCGGGCGTAAGCACAGCCCTGCTCTCGGCACTGCTCTCCATGGAGGGACGCTGCGTGACCTCGACAGAGGGCATCATAGAGAACGACGTGGACCGCTGCATACACAACCTCACCTCAATCGGTGCCGACGCCATGCGCACCACCGACGACCACGTGCTCAGCATCATGACGCACAAGCAGTGCTGACAACGCATACAACCAATAGAGAGATAGAAGGCGGGATTGCATACGAAGGTTATGCGATTCCGCCTTTTTCGTCGAGATACTCGGCAAAGATGCGCGCCGCACACTCCACCTTGGCTGCACAGGGACGCGTCTTGTAGTACTCTGCCGTGCGCTCCGAAGCCACATAGCTGGAGTGGGCCTTCTCGTAGCCCTTCAGGCCCAGCAGTTCGGCACACACCACGGAGCCGTTCTGCTCCTTGAACCGGGCAAGAAGCTCCTGCACCACCTTGTAGCAGGCCGACTTGCCCTCACGGTCGGCACCCTCGGTCTGGCCGCAATCGAGTCCGGCAAGGATGACCAAGCCCGACACGGCACCGCACATCATGCGCAGTCTGCCCACTCCGCCGCCGAAGCCGGCACCCACACGCTTGGCCGTCAAGTCGTCCATGCCATAGAGGTCGGCAAAGGCAGCCACCACCGACTGGCAGCAGCCGTAGCCCTGCATAAAGTTGTCTACCGCACGATGCACTCGTGCCTCAAGTTCCTGTTTCATGATTCGTTCGCTTAAAAGTTATTAATGCCGGCAAAGTTACGGCAACAGTCCTTAGCAGGCAAATAAATACAGGAAAATGTATGGTAGTTTCGGAATTTTTTTGTAAATTTGTAGCAGAAAACAATCAAGGAAATAACCAACATGAAAAAGATTCTATTTATCTGCCTGATGGCTCTTGCCTGGGGCATGCAAGCCAAGGCGGGCAACTATCCCGACCGGAGCGACTACCTGTGGATGACCGTGCCCGACCACGCCAACTGGCTCTACAAGACGGGCGAAAACGCCAACATCGAAATCCAGTTCTACAAATACGGCATTCCACGAGACGCCAAGGTGAGCTACGAGATAGCCGACGACATGCTCGAGGCTGACAAGCGCGGCACCGTGAACCTGAAGAACGGACGCGCCACACTCAACATGGGCTCGCGCAAGACACCCGGCTTCCGCGACCTTAGGCTCACCGCCACCGTGGACGGCAAGACCTACAGCCACCACGTGAAGGTGGGATTCTCCGTGGGCGACATACGGCCCTTCACACAGGAGCCCAAGGACTTCATGGACTTCTGGAAGGCCAACGTGAAGGATATGGAGCAGACACCGCTGCAATACACCAAGGAGATGGCCAAGGAATACTGCACCGACAAGGTGGACTGCTACCTGGTGAAGCTCCAGGTGAACCGACAGGGACAAAGCATCTATGCCTACCTCTTCTACCCCAAGAACGCCAAGAAGGGCAGCTGTCCCGTGGTGCTCTGCCCGCCGGGTGCCGGCATCAAGACCATCAAGGAACCCCTGCGCCACAAATACTATGCCGAGAACGGATGCGTGCGCATGGAAATGGAAATACACGGACTCGACCCACGGTTGCCGCAGGAGACATTCAAGGACATCAGCACGGCTTTCAACGGAAGAGAGAACGGATACCTGGAGAACGGACTCAGCAACCGCGACAACTACTACATGAAGCGTGTCTACCTCGCGCTGGTGCGCGCCATCGACCTGCTCACCTCGCTGCCTGAATGGGACGGCAAGAACGTCATCGTGCAGGGCGGCAGCCAGGGCGGCGCACTGAGCATCATAGCCGCCGGACTGGACAGCCGCGTGACGCAATGCGTGGCCAACCACCCTGCCCTGAGCGACATGGCTGCCTACAGCGTGAAAGGACGCACAGGCGGCTATCCGCACTTCAACAGGATTCCGGGCACGCTCACACCCGAGAAGATCAAGACCATGGCATACTACGACGTGGTGAACTTTGCCCGCCACGTGAAGTGCGACACCTACATGACCTGGGGCTACAACGACAACGCCTGTCCGCCAACCACCAGCTATGCCGTGTGGAACACACTGAACTGCCCCAAGGAGGCTCTGCTCACTCCCATCAACGAGCACTGGACTTCGGAGGCTACCGAGCGCGGACATCTCGACTGGATTCTGAAGCATCTCAAATAGGCAAGGAGTGCTTCGTGTGGTCAAGCTCCGGCAAGAAGCTGAAACAGCAGTACCCTCAATGACAGCCCCAGGGTGAGCATTGAGGGTACTGACATCTCTCACCACATCCATCTATAAGGAATGACACCAAGAGAAGGCATTGCCTTTAGCTCATCCCCACAAGAACAACCGCTTGAACCACCTGCTCCTCACTGCATACCATAGCGGGCTAAAAGCCCAGCCTGTAAACAGACCGGGGCAAGCGAAGCGACACCCTGGGTGAAGGGAGCAGAAACGACACGCCCTGCAAGGGCAAAAGTAAAAGGAAACACAGAAAGGTTGGCTTTACTTTTAACCTCACAGGGCGTAATCATGAAAGAATGGCGTATCCGTCTATTTCTCGGGATAGGCAAGGTTCTCACGGGTAATGCAATAGAGCACCTCCTCCAGATACTTCTTAGCCTCCCAACGAGCCATGGGCAGATCGTGGAGTAACCAGTTGCCACAGTCCTGCGGAGCAGCACCGGGCACCTCGCCCTCGAAATCGGCCACGAACTTGAACGTGCGCTTCATCAGCTCCACAATGTCCTTCGACTCATAGTCGCCACGGAGCAACAGATAGTTGCCCGTGAGACATCCCATGGGGCCCCAATAGACAATACGGTCACGCCACTCCTCATCGTTGCGCAGATAAGTGGCTGCCAGATGCTCAATGGTGTGGAGAGCACCGGGATGGAGCGCAGGCTCACGGTTAGGCTCCTTCATGCGGATGTCGAAGGTGGTGACCACCTCGCCACCCACCTCGTCCTTGCGCGACACGTAGATGCCACGCTTGAGGAGATTATGGTTGATGGTGAAACTTGGAATCTTTTTCATTGCTTGATATATATGTTTACGTTAAATAGACAAGAGGAAATGGCGAGTAACGTCGAACGAGCCTTCCGCCATGCGGCTCCAGAAATCGAAATACTGCGAAGCCTTGCGGTCCTTCAAGGGCACGTCGCTGATGATGCGGAAACTCACGAAGGGCACACCATAGATGTGGCAGGTCTGGGCAATGGAGGTGCTCTCCATGTCGACAGCCATCGCCTCGGGGAAGTGCTCGAGGATGGAGCGCATCTTCTCGCGCGAGTCGACAAACCACTCACCGCTCACGGTCAGGCCGCTCACCACATGCGTGTCGCAGTCCATGCGGAGCGCCTTGTCGACCAGCGAAGGGTCGGCAGTGAAGCGCGCAGGCATGCCGATGATCTGACCGTAGGCCACTTCCGAACCGCAGTAGGCATCGTGGTAGGCGCAGGCCGAAGCCACCACCACATCGCCCACCTCCAGACTCGTGTCGGCACCGCCTGCACAGCCCGACGAAATAATGAGGTCGGGATGATAGGCGTGTATCATCTCCACCGCTCCCACGGCGGAGTTCACCTTGCCGATGCCGCACTGCTGCATCACGATGTCATGCTCTCCCATGCGCCCCTCCACGAAGTCGCGCCCGTTGTAACAGGCGGCGCGCTGGTCGGTGAGGAGCGATTTCAGCTGGACAAACTCCTTGTCCATAGCCACTATAATACCAATTCTCATATTGTCAATAATCAATTAGACTGCAAAAATACGACATTTTCACGAATAATGAATCCTTATTCAAGCATTTTGCTTAATTTTGCAGGAAGAATAAAATGTAATAGTATAGAATGAAGAATTTGAAACAATGGCTACCCGAGGTAGTGGTAGTCGTGCTATTTGCACTCATCTCGTTTGCCTACTTCTTCCCTGCCGACATGGACGGGAAGATTCTCTACCGACACGACAGTTCAGCCGGACGAGGACTGGGCGAGGAAACGACCGAGTTCTACCAGCGCACTGGCGAACAGTCTCGCTGGACCAACTCCGTGTTCGGCGGCATGCCCACCTACCAGACGTCACCCTCGTACAAGAGTACGGAGGGACTGTCTGACGTGATGACCGTCTACCACCTCGGACTGCCCGAATACGTGTGGTATATATTCGCCTACCTGCTGGGCTTCTACATCCTGCTCCGCGCCTTCGACTTCCGAAGGGCGCTTGCGGTGCTGGGCTCCGTCATGTGGGCGTTCTCCAGCTACTTCCTCATCATCATCGCCGCCGGACACATCTGGAAGGTCATTGCCCTGGCCTACCTGCCGCCGATGATAGCCGGTGTGGTGCTCGCCTACAAGGGCAAGTATCTGTGGGGATTCATCGTCACAGCCATCTTCACCGCCTTTGAGGTGAAGGCCAACCATGTGCAGATGACCTACTACTACCTGTTCATCATCCTGTGCATGGTCGTGGCTTATCTCGTGGACGCCATCCGCAAGAAGCAGCTGGCACGCTTCGTCAAGGCCACCGGCGTCTGTGCCGCAGCTGCCGTGATAGGCATACTGATGAACATCAGCAACCTATACCACACATGGGAATACTCCAAGGAAAGCATGCGCGGCAAGAGTGAACTGGTGAAGAAGGCCACAGCCAACCAGACCAGCAGCGGACTGGACCGCGACTATATCACCCAGTGGAGCTACGGCATCGACGAAACCTGGACCCTGCTCATCCCCAATGCCAAGGGAGGTGCATCGGTGCCCATGGCGCAGAACAAGAAATGCCAGGAACTGGGCGACCCTATCTATGAGCAAATCTACGACCAGCTGGGACAGTACTGGGGCGACCAGCCGGGCACAAGCGGACCGGTCTATGTGGGCGCATTCGTCTGCATGCTCTTCATCCTCGGACTCTTCATCGTCAAGGGACCGGTGAAATGGGCACTGCTCGCTGCCACCATCCTGAGCATCGTGCTCTCGTGGGGACGCAACTTCATGGGACCTACCGACTTCTTCATTGACTACATTCCGATGTATGCCAAATTCCGAACGGTAGCTTCCATCCTTGTCATCGCCGAGTTCACCATGCCCTTGCTGGCCATGCTGGCACTCAAAAGAATCATAGATGAACCTAAAGTGCTCGAAAAGAAAGAGGTCTACCTCATCGGCAGCTTTGCCGTGACGGCTGGCGCATGCGTGCTCTTTGCCACCATGCCCGGCATCTTCTTCTCCGACTTCATATCAGCCCAGGAGCACATGGCACTCTCGCAGATTCCTGCCGACCAGCTGCAGCCGCTCATGGACAACATCACCAAGGTGAGACAGGCCATCTTCAGTGCCGACTGCTGGCGCTCGTTCACCGTCATCGTCATCGGAACCATTCTCGTCTACGCCTACAAGCTCCAGTGGCTCAAGGCCAAATGGATGGTGGCAGCACTCACCGTGCTCTGCCTGGTGGACCTCTGGCAGGTGGACAAACGCTATCTCAACGACGGCATGTTCGTCAGCAAGAGCATGAGGGAACAGCCCGTGCAGAAGACTGCCACCGACGAACAGATACTCCGCGACAAGAGTCTCGACTACAGAGTGCTCAACCTCGCCTCCAACACGTTTAACGAGAACGAGACGTCGTTCTACCACAAGAGCGTCGGCGGATACCATCCTGCCAAGTTGCGCCGCTACCAGGAAATGATCGACGCCCACATCGTACCGGAAATAAAACTGCTGGGCAATGCACTCACCACATCGGGTGGCGACCTGACATGCGTCAAGGGAGACAGTATCTGGCCCGTGCTCAACATGCTCAACACGAAATATTTCATCGTGCCACTGGGCAACGGACAGACCGTGCCCATCAAGAACATCTATGCCTTCGGCAACGGATGGTTCGTGGACAAAGTGAGCTATGTGGACAATGCCAACGAGGAAATAGCCTCCGTGGGCAAGATAGACTTGCGCCACGAGGCGGTGGCAGACAAGAAGTTCCGGGAAGTGCTCGGCGAAAGCAAGACACAGAACAACACCTCCATCGTAAGAATAACTGCCTACCAGCCCAACAAGCTCACCTATGAGGTGAACTCCAGCAAGGGCGGCGTCGTGGTGTTCTCGGAGAACTACTATCCCGAGTGGACCGCCACCGTGGACGGACAGGATGTGCCCGTGGGACGCGTGAACTACATTCTGCGTGCCATACAGGTGAAGCCAGGCAAGCATACCGTGGTGCTGAGTTTCTACCCGAAGTCGGTAAGCGCCACAGAAACCATCGCCTATGTGGCCATGGCTGTGCTCGTCATCCTGCTCATCGCCGCCATTGTCTACGAGAGCAAGAAAAGGAAGAAAGCATGAAGTTCACCACAAGGGTAGACATCGACGAACCGCCGTTCAGCATAGAGCCGTGTGAAAGAATGCTCTTCGTGGGATCGTGCTTTGCCGCAGAAATGGGCAAGCGCTTCGCCGAAGAGAAATTCCGTGTCACGGTCAACCCCTTCGGCACGATGTATAACCCGGCAAGCATACTCCATACCGTGGAAAAGGTCGAGGGCGAAGCACCGCAGACAGCGGTGTTAACCCTCGGCACCAACCGCGTGTACATACTCAACGAGACAGGCGAGATAGTGGACAACTGCCAGAAACGTCCGCAAAGACTCTTCACCGAAAAGGCACTCTCCGTGGAGGAGTGCACACGCTACCTCCAGCAAGCCGTAGACACGCTGAAGACACGCAACCCGAGAGTAAGAGTCATCGTCACCGTAAGCCCCATCCGCTATGCCAAATACGGGTTCCACGGCAGTCAACTGTCGAAAGCCACTCTCCTGCTGGCTGCCGACAAACTGTGTAGGGCGAACACGGACACGGTCACCTATTTCCCTGCCTACGAGATTGTCAACGATGAACTCCGTGACTATCGCTTCTATGCCGAAGACATGCTACACCCCTCGCCACAAGCCGTGAGCTACATTTGGGAACGCTTCTCCGACCTCTACTTCAGTTCTGCCGCCAAGCGTTTCCTCGAGGCATGGCGCCCCATCAAGCGCGCCCTCAGTCACCGACCGCTACATCCCGACAGCCCGGAATACCAGGCTTTCCTCGCCAAGACACTGGAGGAGGCACAAAGACTGAAAGCCGAATATCCCGACCTGGAACTGGACGGTGACTTAAAGACAAACGCATAAAAAGCACTACCTTGACACGCAAAAGACCGGCAACAACACAATAGCAACAATAAAAGCAAAACAAGTCAGCTGTTATTTTGTATTGTATTCGATTTGCACTATCTTTGCACGCAAATAAACACAACAGCGATGACTTATACTATCGAAAAAATAACAACGCTTATCGGAGCGCACCGATATGGCACAGCAGACGCCAACATCGGTTTCCTCCTGACAGACAGCCGTTCCTTGTGCTTCCCCAAGGAAACACTGTTCTTCGCCTTGAAGTCTGAAAGACACGACGGACACGAATTTATCACAGAACTTTATAAACGCGGTGTGCGCAACTTTGTGGTGGAACGGGTGCCAGAGAACTACGAAGCACTATTCCCGCAAACCAACTTCCTCAAAGTGGAATCCTCACTCATTGCCCTGCAAAGACTGGCAGAACGGCACCGCGACGAATTCAACATTCCCGTGGTGGGCATCACGGGCAGCAACGGCAAGACCATGGTCAAGGAATGGCTCTACCAACTACTCTCACCATCGGTGGTGGTGACCCGCTCGCCACGCAGCTACAACTCGCAGATCGGAGTACCACTCTCCGTATGGCTGCTCAACGAGCAGACACGCGTGGGCGTGTTCGAGGCAGGCATCAGCCAGCCGGGAGAAATGCTCGCCTTGAGAGACATCATACAGCCCACCATCGGCGTACTCACCAATCTCGGCTCGGCACACCAGGAGAACTTCAAGTCGATGGAAGACAAATGCCGTGAGAAGCTCATCCTCTTCCACGATGCCAAAGCCATTGTCTACTGCGAAGACGACAAGACCGTGAGCCACGTCATATCGGAATACGACTACAAGGGCGAAATTATCTCATGGTCCATGCACAACCCCAAGGCCACACTCTACGTGAGCCGAGTGGACAAAGAAGACATCACCTCCACCATAGACTATATATATAAAGGTGTGAAGGGACAGTTCTCCCTGCCTTTCATCGACGACGCATCCGTGACCAACGCCATTTCATGTCTGGCCGTGGCACTCCACCTGGGCATTGAAGCCAAGACCATCGACAAGCGTATGGCAAAGCTGGAACCCGTGGCTATGCGACTGGAAGTGAAAGAGGGACAGCACGGCTGTACACTCATCAACGATTCCTACAACTCCGACATCAACTCGCTCGACATAGCACTCGACTTCATGAACCGTCGTCCGGACCACAAGGGACGCAAGCGCACGCTCATCCTGAGCGACATCTGCCAGAGCGGTCTGGAGCCAGAAGCACTCTACGCAGAGGTGTCAGACCTCGCCGTTAAACGTGGCGTGGAGAAGTTCATCGGCATAGGACCGGAACTCAAGGCACAGGCAAGCCTCATCAAGACAAGCGAGAAGCACTTCTTCAACGATTGCCGCGAATTTATACAGAGCGACGTGTTCCGCCAGCTCCACGACGAGGTAATCCTCATCAAGGGCGCACGCCAGTTCGGCTTCGACCAACTCACGGAACTCCTGGTGCAGAAAGTGCACGAGACCATACTGGAAGTAAACCTCGGTGCCGTGGTGAAGAACCTCAACTATTACCGCTCCTTCATGAAGCCGGAAACCAAACTGGTGTGCATGATAAAAGCGGATGCGTATGGAGCCGGGTCGGTGGAAATAGCCAAGACACTGCAAGACCACCTGGTGGACTATCTCGCCGTGGCAGTAGCCGACGAGGGCGTAACCTTGCGCAAGAACGGCATCACGAGCAACATCATGATCATGAACCCGGAAATGACGGCGTTCAAGACCATGTTCGACTATAATCTGGAGCCGGAGGTATACAGTTTCCGACTGCTCGACGCACTGGTGGAGGCGGCACAGAAAGAAGGAATCACCAACTTCCCCGTACACATCAAGCTCGACACTGGCATGCACCGACTGGGATTCAACCCCAAGGAAGACATGGACAAGCTGATTGACCGGCTGAAGCACCAAAGCGCCATCATACCCCGTTCTGTCTTCTCCCACTTCGTGGGCAGCGACTCGGACGACTTCGACAAGTTCTCCACACAGCAGTTCGAACTCTTCGACTACGGCAGCAAGAAACTGCAGGCAGCCTTCAGCCACCACATTATCCGCCACATAGACAACTCCGCCGGCATAGAGCATTTCCCCGAACGCCAGCTCGACATGTGCCGACTCGGCCTGGGACTCTACGGCATAGACCCGCGCGACAACCGAGTGCTGAGCAACGTGAGCACACTGAAGACCACCATCCTGCAACTGCGCCATGTGCCAGCAGGCGACACCGTGGGCTACAGCCGCAAGGGCAAGATAACACGCGACAGCATCATCGCAGCCATACCTATCGGCTATGCCGACGGACTGAACCGCCACCTGGGCAACAGCCACTGCTACTGTCTGGTGAACGGACAGAAAGCCCCCTACGTGGGCAACATCTGCATGGACGTGGCGATGATAGACGTCACGGGCATCGACTGCAAGGAAGGCGACAGTGTGGAAATCTTCGGCGACCATCTGCCCGTCACGGTGCTCTCCGACGTGCTCGACACCATCCCCTACGAAGTGCTCACAGGCATCAGCAACCGTGTGAAGCGCGTCTACTTCCAGGACTAAGCAACCCGGCACGCTAACGGCCTACAGAATCACTCCGACAGGAGATGCCTGCCAAAAACAAGGCAAATCTTATATTTTTAACACGGAATAGGTGCAAGGATAACGAAAAATTCGTATCTTTGCACCTAATCGTATATACCGTATAGATTCTAAACAAAAATTCAATACACTAAAATGAATCAAATTAAGACTACCAAGATGTCCAATTTCCGTTGGATTATCTGTGCGTTGCTCTTCATTGCAACCACCGTGAACTACATGGACCGGCAGGTTCTTTCACTGACATGGAAAGACTTCATCGCCCCGGAATTTCACTGGACCGATGACCACTACGGCACGATTACCGGTCTGTTCTCCATCTTCTACGCCATTGCCAACCTTTTTGCCGGCAAGTTCGTTGACTGGATGGGCACCAAGAAAGGTTATCTCATTGCCATCTTCGTATGGTCTACCGGTGCTGTGATGCACGCCGGTTGCGGATGGGTAGCCATGCAGATTGAAGGCTACGACTCCATCGAGGCACTTCGCCTCGTGCAGGCTGGCTCCGACGCTGCCGTGGCCATTGCCACCATCAGCGTGTGGTTGTTCCTCTCTTGCCGCCTGATTCTCGCCGTCGGCGAGGCCGGCAACTTCCCTGCTGCCATCAAGGTGACAGCCGAATACTTCCCCAAGAAAGACCGCGCCTTCTCTACCGCCATCTTCAACAGTGGTGCCTCTGTAGGCGCACTCGCAGCTCCTGCCACCATCCCCTTGCTGGCTCGCGCCATGGGATGGGAATGGGCTTTCATCATCATCGGTGTGCTCGGATATGTGTGGATGGGTCTTTGGATGTGGCTCTACGAGAAGCCTGCCAAGAGCAAGCACGTGAACAATGCCGAGCTTACCTACATCAACCAGGACGAAGAACTGGAGCAGAATGAAGCTCAGCCCGAAGAGGAAGAGGAGAAGACCATCAGCTTCCTCAAGTGCTTCACCTTCCGTCAGACATGGTCGTTCATCGTCGGCAAGTTCATGACCGATGGTGTGTGGTGGTTCTTCCTTTTCTGGGCACCTGCCTACTTCTCCGACCAGTATGGCTATTCTTCCGACTCACCTATGGGCATCGCCCTCATCTTCACCCTCTATGCCATCGTGACCGTGCTGAGTATCGGCGGTGGCTATCTGCCCACCTACTTCGTGGACAAGAAGGGCATGAATCCTTATATCGGCCGTATGCGTGCCATGCTCATCTTTGCCTGTTTCCCATTGCTCGGCCTTATCGCCCAGCCTATGGGTGAACTGAGCGCCTGGTGGCCTGCCATCATCATCGGCCTGCTCGGTGCCGGACACCAGGCATGGTCTGCCAACCTCTACTCTACCATCGGCGACATGTTCCCCAAGTCTACCGTTGCCACCATCACCGGCATCGGCGCCATGGCAGGCGGTGTAGGCTCGTTCCTCATCAACAAGGGTTCGGGCATGCTCTTCACCTATGCCGAAGGACAGGGTGAAGCATTCAGCTTCATGGGCTTCGACGGCAAGCCTGCCGGCTACATGATCATCTTCTGCATCTGTGCCGTGGCCTACCTCGTGGGCTGGGTTATCATGAAGGCGCTCGTGCCTAAGTACAAGCCTATCGTGGTAGAATAAAAACAAGACATAACATCATCCACGTCGGCAAGATTCGTTTGCCGTTGGATATCCCGGGCGGCATGGCGTTGGCAAAACGGCATGCCGCCTTTTTGCGTATAAAGAGGAAAAGACTTTTTCCTTTCTTCTTTTTACTTCCCTCCTTTTTCTTCGTCTATATTAACACGACTACATCTAAAAGAGAACAATCATGAAAAGTATGAACCGATTCATGTTGCTGACAGTGCTCACCTTCTGCACCTTGTCTGCACTTGCTACGGAAGACAGCGACAAACTGAACTACGCCTACGAAACCTATACCGACGGCACCACCACGCTGCCTTACCGCAAGGCGGAAATCAATGTGGATGAGGGAGCCGGAGTGAAACCCTTGCTCGCCATCTACCTGCATGGTGGCTCAAGCCGCGGCAACGACAACGAACTGCAGATGCAGGAACCCGGCAAGGACTCCATAGCCAACTATCTGCTGGCGCACAAGATACCCGCCATCCTCGTGGTGCCGCAATGCCCGGCAGGAGGATCGTGGGGCGGACAGATGCTTGCGGTGGTCTACGGAATGCTCAAGCAGTTTACCGACGCACGACAGGTGAACCTCGACAGGGTGTACATCTTCGGCGGATCCATGGGCGGCACGGGCACGTGGAGCATGCTCAGTGCCTATCCCGGCTTCTTTGCCGCCGCCATGCCGTGCGCAGCCAATCCCTCGGGATGCGATCCAGACAAGGTGAGCAAGACGCCTGCCTACACCGTGATGGGGAGCGCAGACCGGCTGATGAGTGTTGCCACGGCACAAGACTTCGTGTCGCAGATAACGGCGCTGAATGCCGACTGCCGCATGGAGGTGGCCGACGGATGGGACCATCGCAACACTTGCGAATGGAGCTACACCACGCCGAGACTCGACTGGGTGTTTGCCCACAACAAGTCGACCAACACTTCGGCCGTCACATCACCGCAAAGCCAAGCCGCCATCTTGTCGAGAACCTATTACACACTCGACGGGCGAAAGGTTTCCACGCCAGAAACGGGCGGCATTTATCTGCTGCGTGAACTGCTGTCGGACGAAAGTTGCAAGACCGTCAAGGTGCGTTTCTGAGCCTATTCCGCAGGCACCACACCACTGCAAGGCCGAAGATATTTTTCCCGAGAAGACATGTTATTTCGGGAAAAATGCCTAAATTTGCACGTATGGAAAAGAATTTGCAAGACAAAAAGATAGCCGTGTTGCTCTCTGGCGGAGTGGACAGTTCGGTTGTGGTGCACGAGCTTGCCCAGCAAGGCTTGCACCCCGACTGCTTCTATATCAAGATTGGACCCGAAGAAGAGGAGGAATGGGACTGCTCTTCAGAGGAAGACCTCGAGATGGCCACTTCCGTGGCACGCAAATACGGATGCCGGCTCGAAGTGGTGGACTGCCACAGGGAGTACTGGGACCAGGTGACGCGCTACACGATGGACAAGGTGAGAGCCGGCTTCACGCCCAACCCCGACGTGATGTGCAACCGCCTCATCAAGTTCGGTGCATTCCATGAAAAGCGAGGCCACGACTACGACCTCATCGCCACGGGACACTACGCCCAGACGGAAACGGACGACGAGGGACGCAAGTGGCTCGTGACAAGTCCTGACCCGGTGAAAGACCAGACCGACTTTCTCGCCCAGATATACGACTGGCAGCTCAAGAAAGCCCTCTTCCCCATAGGCCACTACATGAAAGACGAAGTGCGCCAGATTGCCGAGCGCGAGCACCTCATCAACGCTAAGCGCAAGGACTCACAGGGCATCTGCTTCCTGGGCAAAATCAACTACAACGACTACATCCGCCGTTATCTCGGCGAGCAGCCCGGTGAAGTGCTGGAACTGGAGACCGGGAAAAAGATTGGCGAGCACAAGGGACTTTGGTTCCACACCATAGGCCAGCGCCACGGACTTGGGTTCGGAGGCGGTCCTTGGTATGTGGTGAAGAAAGACGTGGAGCACAATGTGCTTTACGTGTCGAAAGGTTATGAGCCAGCCACAGCCTATCGTCAGGACTTCCCCATCCACGATTTCCACTTCCTCACCGCCAATCCCTGGGGCGACGCCGCACAGGTGAATGTCACGTTCAAGATTCGTCACACGCCGGAATATCATCCCGCCACACTGGAGCGCACGGGCGACGGATGCTATACCGTGCACGCCACTCACCCCATTCAGGGCGTGGCACCCGGACAGTTCTGCGTGGTCTACGACGAGCAGCACCATAGATGCTACGGAAGCGGAGAAATCACCGTGGAATGAAAAAGCAGACTGGCAACTACCGCTGCACTCGGATTCCGGGCAGCCGTCATGAGCCAACCTGCCGCAGACATATCGTTAACCTGCCACTAACGCATCGTTAACCTGCCACTAACGGAAAAGCAATCCCCGCAGCTCTTCAACAGGAAGAGTTGCGGGGATTATTGTTTTCACAGGCACTTCAGAATGAAGCGAAAAGCACCATTCACCTTACATGAAACCCTGGTGGCGCAGAGCCTCCATCATACCCTCCGACATGGCCATGTTGTCCTTCTTGGTATAGCGGCAGTCGGTGAACACCTGGGCAAGGGTCTCCTTGTTGTTGATGCGGCAGAACTCGCGGTTTTCTTCGAGTGCTTCCTTTTCGGCATAAAGGCGGTCAATGTCGGCAGGCGTATAGTCGCGGTAACGCTCGGCATGCATCACCGCTTCGAGCGGCAGACGGTCGGTGAGCGGCGGACACTCGTCGGGCCAGCCAAGAGTGATGGTGGCCACAGGCATCACCAGGCGGGGCAGCCCGAGCGTGCGGATGATTTCAAGAGGCTGATAGACCGTGGTGCCGAGAAAGCACAGGCCCAGTCCTTCCTCCTCTGCCAGGTTGCAGAACGTCTGGGTGAAAAGAAGCGCATCGGTAGAGGCGTTGATGAACGAGAGGAAGTTATCGTAGCCCGGTGTGGCGTTGCGGTTGTCGCACCATAGGGTAGTGCGCCGGGTGTCGGCACAGAAGGTCAGCACCACGGGTGCGCCCTCCACCATGGGCTGATTGAAATGGGCAGGCGCCAGTTTCTTCTTCATTTCCGCATCGCGCGTCACCACCACGCTGTAGAGTTGCAGATTGCCCATGGTCTGGGTGCGCATGGCTTCAGAAAGGAGGCAGTTGAGCAGAGCGTCGTCGACAGGGCGGTCTGCATATTTTCTAATACTTCTTCGTGTGTTGATAGTTTTCATAATCGGATAACTTTTGTGCTTGCAAAGTTACGAAACTTTTCCGTTTCGGATAAGTTTTGCCTGCACAAAATATCCCAAACATTTCCCGTTTCGGAATTTTATGCTTACTTTTGCACGACTTAAACATTAACTAACACTCATGGACAACAACAAGACATACTCTTTCGAGGAAGCCTACGAGGCATCCTTGAAATACTTCAACGGCGACGAACTTGCAGCCCGCGTGTGGGTCAACAAATATGCCATGAAAGACAGCTTCGGCAATATCTTCGAGAAATCGCCCGAGGACATGCACTGGCGCATAGCCCGCGAAATAGAACGCATAGAGAAGAAATACCCCAACCCCATGACAGCCCAGGAAGTGTTCGGGCTGCTGGACCATTTCAGATACATCATTCCCGCAGGAAGCCCCATGACGGGCATCGGCAACACCCACCAGGTGGCCTCCCTGAGCAACTGCTTCGTCATTGGCCTCGAAGGCGATGCCGACTCCTACGGTGCCATCATGCGCATTGACGAAGAGCAGGTGCAGCTGATGAAGCGCAGAGGCGGCGTGGGCCACGACCTGTCGCACCTGCGCCCGAAAGGCTCGCCCGTGAACAATTCGGCCCTCACCTCCACCGGGCTCGTGCCCTTCATGGAGCGCTACAGCAACTCCACCCGTGAGGTGGCACAGGACGGCCGTCGCGGCGCACTCATGCTGTCGGTGAGCATCAAGCATCCCGACAGCGAGGCATTCATCGACGCCAAGATGACAGAAGGCAAGGTGACCGGAGCCAACGTGTCCGTGCGCATCGACGACGAATTCATGCAGGCTGCCACGCAAGGCAAGCCCTACACGCAGCAGTTCCCGGTGGACGCCGCGAACCCGCAAGTGAAGAAAGACATTGACGCAGACAAACTGTGGAAGAAGATAGTGCACAACGCATGGAAAAGCGCCGAACCGGGCATACTCTTCTGGGACACCATCATCCGCGAAAGCATTCCCGACTGCTATGCCGATCTGGGCTTCCGCACCATCTCCACCAACCCCTGCGGCGAGATTCCCCTCTGTCCCTACGATTCATGCCGCCTGCTGGCCATCAACCTCTACTCATACGTGGAGAATCCCTTCACGGACAAGGCCACATTCAACTTCGACCTCTTCCGCCAGCACGCCCGTGCCGCACAGCGCATCATGGACGACATCGTAGACCTGGAGCTGGAGAAGATAGACATGATACTCGACAAGATTGGCCACGACCCGCAGACCGACGAGGTGAAAGGAGCAGAACGCCACCTGTGGGAGAAAATCAAGCGCAAGAGCAGTATGGGCAGACGCACAGGCGTGGGCATCACTGCCGAGGGCGACATGATAGCAGCCATGGGCCTGAGATACGGCACCCAGGAAGCCACCGACTTTGCCGTGGAAGTGCACAAGACACTGGCACTCAACGCCTACCGCAGTTCAACAGACATGGCACGCGAGCGCGGAGCCTTCGAGATTTTCGACGCCAAGCGCGAGCAGAACAACCCCTTCATCCTCCGCATCAAGGAAGCCGACCCGGAGCTTTATGCCGACATGACACACTACGGACGGCGCAACATAGCCTGCCTCACCATTGCCCCGACAGGCACCACAAGCCTGATGACGCAGACCACAAGCGGCATAGAACCCGTGTTCATGCCCGTCTACAAACGCCGGCGCAAGGTGAATCCCGGCGACCCCGATGTGCACGTAGACTTCGTCGACGAGGTGGGCGACTCCTTTGAGGAGTACATCGTCTACCACAAGAAGTTCCTCGAGTGGATGCGCATCAACGGATACGACACGGAAAAGCGCTACACCCAGGAGGAGATAGACGAACTGGTGGCGAAATCGCCCTACTACAAAGCCACGGCCAACGACGTGGACTGGCTCATGAAGGTGAAGATGCAGGGAGCCATACAGAAGTGGGTGGACCACAGCATCAGCGTGACCGTCAACCTGCCCAACCAAGTGGACGAGGAACTCGTCAACCGACTCTATGTGGAGGCATGGCGCTCCGGATGCAAGGGATGCACCATCTATCGCGACGGCAGCCGCTCAGGCGTGATGATTTCGGTGAAGAAAAAGAAAGACAACAAGAAGGAGGAAGCCAATCCGGGAAGCGAGCCGCAACCGGCTCCACAGAACATCATGCCACGCGTGGTGGAGGTAAGACCCAAGGAGCTGGAATGTGACGTGGTGCGTTTCCAGAACAACAAGGAGAAATGGGTGGCTTTCGTCGGACTGCTCAACGGCTATCCCTACGAAATCTTCACCGGACTCCAGGACGACGAAGAGGGCATCGTACTGCCCAAGACCGTGACCAAGGGAAAAATTATCAAGTCGACCAACGAAGACGGCACACACCGCTATGACTTCCAGTTCGAGAACAAGCGCGGATACAAGACCACCGTGGAAGGACTCAGCGAGAAGTTCAACCCCGAATACTGGAACTACGCCAAACTCATCTCCGGCGTGCTGCGCTACCGCATGCCCATCGACCACGTCATCAAGCTCGTGGGCTCGCTCCAGCTCAAGAGCGAGAACATCAACACGTGGAAGAACGGCGTGGAACGCGCACTGAAGAAATACATCACCGACGGTACCGAAGCCAAGGGACAGAAATGCCCCGTCTGCGGACAAGAGACCCTCGTCTATCAGGAAGGTTGCCTCATCTGCAAGAACTGCGGCGCATCAAGATGCGGATAGGAAACCGCCGGCAAAAGAATAAACATTGATTACGGTTCATCAGACAAAAGGAAAGGCCTCACCCACATTTCCACACGGGAAAACACGGCACGCCTGCACCCTTTGGCTGATGAACCCTAATTGTTCAAGCCCATGTATCTCAAGAAAAGCTACATCCGCCTGCACGACCTTCACTTTCATGCCTACCATGGCGTGATGGACCAGGAAAGGCTCGTGGGCAACGACTACACGGTGAACGTCAGCGTGGGTGCCCCTCTGCAGGCAGCCGTGCGGACAGACCGCGTGGAAGACACCGTGAACTATGCCACCCTCTACGAACTGGTGAAAGCGGAAATGGAAAAGCCTTCAGCATTGCTCGAACACGTGGCAGGCCGCATGGCACAGCGCATATTCACAACCTTCAGCACCGTCACAGAAGTGCGTGTGGCAGTGAAAAAACTCAACCCTCCCTTCGGAGCAGACTGCCAAGGAGCCGAAGTGGAATTGTATTTCACCAAGGAAAAAACCAAATGAATGTTTGGAGTTTCCATCTTATTTAACTAACTTTGCCCCCATATTCACGAATATGAGTAAAAGGATTACATTCATCTTGACACTTCTATTCTCGCTCACCTTCACCATGCAAGGAGCAGCGAACCGCAAGTTCACCCTCGTCATCGACGCCGGACACGGCGGACACGACGCCGGCGCACTCGGTGCCACATCGAAAGAAAAGAACATAAACCTCAACGTGGCACTCGCCTTTGGCGGTTACGTGGAGCGCAACTGCCCGGACGTCAAGGTGATCTACACCCGCAAGACCGATGTATTCATCCCCCTGCACGAAAGAGCCGACATAGCCAACCGCGCCAAGGCCGACCTCTTCATATCCATCCACACCAACGCCCTGCCCGGCGGACATATTGCCCGCGGACTGGAAACCTACACACTGGGCATGCACCGTGCCAAGGACAACTTCGACGTGGCACGACGGGAGAACTCCGTCATCTTGGTGGAGAAAGACTACAAGCAGCGTTATGAAGGGTTCGACCCCAAATCATCTGAGAGCTACATCATGTTCGAGTTCATGCAAGACAAGAACATGGCCAAGAGTGTGGAACTGGCCAAGATGGTGCAACGCAACGTGTGCTCGGCAGCCAACCGTCCGGACAAGGGAGTGAAACAGGCCGGATTCCTCGTGCTGCGAGAGACGTCCATGCCCAGCTGCCTCATAGAACTGGGATTCATCACCACCCCCGACGAGGAGACACTGCTCAACGACCCTGCCCGCATAGACAAAATGGGCAACGGCATCTACCGCGCCTTCATGCAATACAGGAACAAGTATGACAACACCCCCACCATCCCTTATGCGGCTCAGGAACCCGCGAGCAAGACCGTAGATGTGGGGCGCATCGTGCCACGCGAGGAATGTGAAACACCCAAGGCAGACAATGCCAAGGTCAGCACGCCACGCAACACGGCGACAAGCAGCAAGGCCAGCGGCACCTCCACACGCACCCGAAGCACGGCGGCCAACACGACAGGCCCAAGCGCCAGGAAAGCCGACACGGTGGCAGCCAAGAAGCCTGCCCTGCAAACACGCAGCCGGCAGACCGACGCCACAGACAAGCCGGTGTTCAGGCTCCAGGTAATGGCATGCGAGACAAAGCTCCCCAGCAACAGTCCACAGCTGAAAGGCCTGACAGCCGTTGACACCTACCAGGAAGGCGGCATGTGGAAATACACGGTAGGCGCATCGACCGACTACAACGAGATAAACCGGATGCGCAAGACGCTCGCCGACAAACATCCGCAAGCATTCATCATAGCGTTCAAGAACGGAAAGAAGATGAACACCAGCGAAGCCATCCGGGAATTTATGCGCAACAAGAACAAACAAAAATAAAACATACAAGCAAGAATTATGAAGAACGTATTCACCAAGGAAGTCAAGATTGCCCTCGTGGCCATCGTAGGAATCATACTCCTATTCTTCGGCATGAAGTTTCTGAAAGGGCTCAACCTCTTTGACAACGGCACACGATACTACATCACCTTCAAGGACGTAAGCGGCCTTTCGGCCTCAAGTCCCATCTATGCCGACGGATACAAGATAGGCACCGTGAAAGGCATCAGCTACGACTACTCACACAGCAAAGACATCGTGGTGGAAGCCGAGGTAGACCGCGACATGCGTATTCCCATGGGATCGTCGGCAGAAATCGTGAGCGACATGATGGGCAACACGCAGGTGAACCTGCTTCTTGCCAACAACCCACGTGAACGCGTAGAGGCCGGCGGCACCATTCCGGGCAACATCAATGCCGGTGCCCTGGGTGAAGTGAAGAACCTGATTCCAACCGTGCAGCAGATTCTCCCCAAACTGGACAGCATCATGGCCAGTCTGAACGCATTGTTGGCCGACCCTGCCCTCGCCCACTCACTCCACAACGTGGAGACCATCACCAGCAACCTCACCGTCTCCTCACGCGAACTCAACACCCTGATGGGACAACTCAACAAGAACGTACCTGGCATGCTCGGAAAGGCCAACCACGTGCTTGACAACACCAACAAGCTCACAGCCAACCTCGCTGCCGTAGACGTGGAAGGCACCATGCGTGAAGTCAACAACACCTTGGCAGGCGTACAGGCCGTGACATCAAGTCTCAACAAGGGACTCAACAGCAAGGAAGGCACACTCGGACTGCTGATGAACGACCCAGGACTCTACAACAACCTCAATGGCACCATGCGCTCTGCCGACTCACTCCTCACCGACCTCAAGGCTCACCCCAAGCGCTACGTCCATTTCTCCCTCTTCGGCAAGAAAGACAAATGATAGAGTTAATTTAAATTTGTTTTAAATTAAGACTTCGTTTGTTTCACGAAATAGAACTACATTCCCAAAGGCTTGAAATAACAGAGCCTTTGGGAATGTTTCATTTATGTTTCACTGAAACAAGCCAGTCACCGCATAAAGTGACGCAACAAGCTAAAGTTCAAGCAATTGCGCTGTAGCAACATCATTTCTACGCATAACCTGTTGAGCAGCATGCAACCAACTAAAAGACAAGCAGTTACATAGATTCAGCCAAGAAAAAGGTATGGAAAGGATTGGGATAATCCAGAAAAGTTTATTAAATTTGCATCCGATTTCTACGTAAGTAGCTAACCGCCATCCCCTATTAATTGAATAATAATTACATCAAAGGAATGAATAATAGTCCGAAAGTTCTTTGGGACCAGTGTCTTCAGCTCATAAAGCAGAATGTCACTGAACAACAATACGACACTTGGTTTAAGCCCATCCGCCTCGAAAAATACATCGTGGCAGAAAAGAGGGTAGTTATCCAAGTGAAGAGCACCTATATGTATGAGTATCTCGAAGGACATTATCTCGAGCTATTCAAAAAGGTGCTTGGGCACTACTTTGGCGCTGGCGTAAAGCTGAGCTACAAAGTGGCTGTCGTACAAGGCAAGGGAGACAGCGGCAAAATAGAGATATTGGGAGAGGAAGCGGACACTGACATTGAACCGGCAGAGACAAAGATGACCAATCAAAGTCCATCGGTGCTCGATGAAGCCCGTCCACAGCAAATAGACTCACAGCTCAATCCTCACCTGACCTTCAATAATTATATAGAAGGAGAAAGCAACAAACTGCCACGGTCTATCGGACTCACCGTGGCCGAACATCCCAAGAGCACACAGTTCAACCCCATGTTCATCTACGGCCCATCAGGCTGCGGCAAGACACACCTCATCAATGCTATCGGCATGAAGGCACGCGAGATGAATCCCAACTGCCGCGTGCTCTATGTTTCAGCACGCCTCTTTCAAGTGCAATACACCAACTCGGTGCGCAACAACACGACCAATGACTTCATCGGTTTCTACCAGACCATAGACGTGCTCATCGTGGACGACATACAGGAGTGGGTGACTGCACCTGGCACGCAGATGACCTTCTTCCACATATTCAATCACCTGTTCCGCAACAGCAAGCGCATCATCCTCGCCAGCGACCGGCCTCCGGTAGACCTCAAAGGCATGAGCGACCGCCTGCTCACCCGTTTCAGCTGCGGACTCATCGCCGAACTGGAGAAGCCAAACACGAAACTCTGTGTAGACATACTGAACAATAAAATCAAGCGTGACGGACTGAAGATTCCCACTGAGGTCATTGACTACATAGCCAAGACTGCATGTGGAAGCGTGAGAGACCTCCAGGGAGTCATCAACTCTCTCTTGGCCTACTCCGTGGTGTACAACTGTAACCTTGACCTGAGGCTTGCGGAACGCGTCATCAAGCGCGCTGTGAAAGTGGACGACCGCCCACTCACCATCGACGACATACTCGACACGGTTTGCAACCACTTCGGCGTGAGTTCATCAGCTATATCCAGCCGCTCTCGCAAGCGCGAATTTGTAGTGGCTCGCCAAGTGTCCATGTATCTGGCTCAGAAATACACCAAGATGCCCGCCTCACGCATCGGAAAGCTCGTGGGAGGCAGAGACCACTCTACCGTGCTCCACAGCTGCTCGCAAGTGGAACGGAGAATCAAGACCGACAGAGACTTCCAAGACGAGCTTACAAGCATTGAGAATGCCTTTAAGCTCAAGCAGTAAGGCAGGAGCAACACTGAAAAGAATGTCTTTTCCATACATAACATAGCTAAAGCGCCGACCTCCAAGATTGACTCTTGAAGGCGGCGCTTTTCCTTTTAGGATATCACACGCCAGACAAAAGGAACGGATTCCGACAGAGCGCCCCAATGCCCTTTGTTTCAGACAGACTGGAACTAAGGTATTTGCGGCAACACAATTCAGAGAAACGAACACGACTGGCGAAAAGATGATACCAAAGACCGGATATCATCATACGACCTTTTTTATAATTCTCACCAAAAGAAACATGGTGTATCACCTAAGGCGTATCAGGCATGCAGGGACTGACTGCTACCACTGTGGCACAAAGATATGACGTGTAGCCTAAAGTGTATATAGATTGCAGGGGCTGACAGAATGTATAGCTGAAAGAAAGAAAGGGCTGTGCCGACAATGTGGTTGGCACAGCCAAAGAACAATGATGCCGACAAGCAAGAAAACAAAAGTCCCCGGAAGACAAGTCTACTGGACTTTCCTTCCGGGGACGTATTATATTCGTCTCCTTTTGATTAGAAGAGGACTTTTACGGATTAATCCTTGCTGCGCTTCTTGCGCTCCTGATGGTCGAGAATGGTCTTGCGCATACGGATGCTCTTGGGAGTGACCTCCACGAGCTCGTCTTCCTTGATATACTCAAGACATTCCTCGAGCGACATGACCGTCTTGGGGATAACACGTGCCTTTTCGTCCGAACCACTGGCACGCACGTTGGTAAGCTGCTTGGCCTTGGTTACATTAACCACCAAGTCGTTGTCGTGTACATGCTCACCGATTACCTCACCTGCATACACCTCTTCTCCCGGATCAATGAAGAACTTACCACGATCCTGAAGTTTGTCGATGGAATAGGCATAAGAGGTGCCCGTCTCCATAGCAATCATAGAACCGTTCATACGACGGGTGATTTCGCCCTTGTATGGCTGATACTCCTTGAAGCGGTGGGCCATGATAGCCTCGCCTTGTGACGCGGTAAGCACATTGGTGCGAAGACCGATAATGCCTCGCGAAGGAATGTCGAACTCTATGTCCACACGGTCGCCCATGCTCTGCATGGATGTCATCTCACCCTTGCGGCGGGTAACCATATCAATCATTTTGCTGGAGAATTCTTCTGGCACGTTGATAGTGAGTTCCTCAATAGGCTCACACTTCACGCCATCAATCTCCTTATAGATTACCTGAGGCTGTCCCACCTGAAGTTCATAGCCCTCACGACGCATGGTCTCAATGAGCACAGAAAGGTGAAGCACACCGCGTCCGCTGACAATCCAATGGTCGGTAGTGTCTTCGAATGGACGTACTCTCAAGGCAAGGTTCTTCTCGAGTTCCTTCTGCAAACGGTCGTTGACGTGACGGCTGGTCACGAACTTGCCTTCCTTGCCGAAGAACGGTGAGTCATTGATAGTGAAGAGCATGCTCATGGTAGGCTCGTCGATGGCGATAGGAGGCAGTGGCTCCGGATTCTCGAAGTCGCAGATGGTGTCACCAATCTCAAACTGCTCCAAGCCCACCACGGCGCAGATGTCACCGCTATGCACTTCTTCCACCTTCTTCTGACCCATACCGTCGAAGACGTGCAGTTCCTTGATTTTGGTCTTCTCCTGCGCACCGTCACGATGAGCTATGGTCACGTTCATACCCTCCTTGAGGGTGCCACGGTGTACACGTCCCACGGCAATACGTCCTGTATAGCTTGAGTAGTCGAGCGAAGTGATAAGCATCTGTGGTGTTCCCTCGAGCACCTTGGGAGCAGGAATGATTTCCACAATCTTGTCGAGCAAATAGTCGATGTTGTCCGTAGGTTTCTTCCAATCTTCAGCCATCCATCCGTTTTTGGCAGAGCCATAAACCACGGGGAAGTCGAGCTGGTCCTCAGTAGCATTGAGTGAGAACATGAGGTCGAACACCATCTCGTAGACTTCTTCGGGACGGCAGTTAGGCTTGTCCACCTTGTTCACCACCACGATTGGCTTAAGACCTATCTGAAGGGCTTTCTGAAGTACAAAGCGCGTCTGAGGCATGGGGCCTTCAAAGGCATCAACAAGCAGAATACAGCCGTCAGCCATGTTGAGCACGCGCTCCACCTCGCCACCGAAATCGGAGTGTCCCGGAGTATCTATAATATTGATTTTTGTTCCTTTCCAATTGATAGAAACGTTTTTGGAGAGAATCGTAATACCTCTTTCACGCTCCAAATCGTTAGCGTCGAGAACCTGTCCGCTGTTATCCTGGCCGTCGCGGAACAGCTTGCCTGCCAGCATCATCTTGTCGACCAAGGTAGTCTTTCCGTGGTCTACGTGTGCAATAATTGCAATGTTTCTAATGTCTTGCATCTTGTTTACCTTAAATTGTGGGTGCAAAGTTACGAAATATTCTCCACTTCCGGCTCTTCCTCGTTCATGTTTTTATGCTTGTTAGTTCATTATTAGCTTTTTAGGGCTCTATAAGTGGCGAAGAACGGAGCCCTTGTCTAAAAATAAGTTAAAGCATTGTGAAATAGAAGAAGAAAAAGAGAAGATTACGGAGAAAAAGCATTACCTTTGCACCCGATTTCATTAATTCACATATAAACAAAAGTACAAATGTATTTAGATCAAGCTAAAAAACAAGAGATCTTTGGACAGTACGGAAAGTCT